>JALUZX010000767.1 GCA_027011425.1 Planctomycetota bacterium | reverse complement strand
AGGTGGAGGGCCGCTCTCTCTACCTGGTGCGGGATCCCCTGGAGATCATGGAGGGGCAGGCCCTGGTCCCTCCGGACGTGGCCTTTCTCCTCCAGCTCATGGATGGAACCCGGACGCCCGTGGAACTGGCTCTCAGGTTCGCCCTGGAGACAGGCCGGACTCTTCCCTCTTCCGCCCTGGAGAAGCTCGTGGAGGACCTGGACAAGGGCCTTTTCCTGGAAGGGGATCGTTTCGAGAAAGCCTTCCGGAAGGTAGTGGAAGACTTCCTGGCCTCTCCCGTCCGACCGGCGGCCCTGGCGGGCCGGTCCTACCCGGCGGACAAGGGGGAATTGGCTTCCACCCTGGAGGGGATTCTGGACCTGGGGCCTTCCGACCTGGCCCCCTTGCCGGCCCCGCCGGCGGGACTGGTGGCCCCCCACATCGACCTGGACCGGGGAAAGAAGACCTACGCCCTGGCCTACCGGCACCTCCAGGCCGCCCCGCCGGCGGAGACCTTCGTCCTTTTCGGCACATGCCACGCCGGGGGACTCTCCCCCTTGATCCCGACGCGCAAGGATTTCGAGACGCCTCTCGGGAGGGTGGAAGTGGACCAGGAATTTCTGGATCCCCTTCTGGCCGTCCTGGGAGAGCAGGCCCGGAGGGAGGAATTTCTCCACCGCAACGAGCACTCCCTGGAATTCCAGGTGCTCTTCCTGCAGGCCCTCTTTCCGGACCGCCCTTTCCGGATCGTTCCCTTGCTGACCGGCGCCCTTTCCGCAGGGGAGGATGGGACTCCCCGTGGGCGGGAGGATGTGGAGGCCGCCATCGATGTGTTGGCTGGGGAAGGGCGGCGGCGGGAAGGTAGGATCACCTTCTTGGCCGGGGCGGACCTGGCTCACCTGGGGCCGCGCTTCGGTGGAGATCGGCCCCTGGAAAAGGCGGACCTGGAGGACCTGGCCCGAAAGGACCGGGCCACCCTGGAGACCGCCGCCGGGGGAGACCCGGAAGCCTTCTACAGGGACGTTGCGGGCGACGGAAACGCCCGGAACGTATGCGGTCTCTCCCCCATCTATTTCCTCCTCCGCTGCCTGGAGGGCCGAAAAGGGGAGGTCCTGGGCTACGAGCAGGCCGCCGAGGAAGACGGGAGCCAGGTGGTCTCCTTCGGCGCCCTCCTTTTCCCCGATCCCTTCTGATCCGCCTCGCCGGGTCCTCCCTACAACAGGTCCAGGGCGGCTTCGACCACCTGGTCCGGCGTAATCCCACGCATGCAGGGGTGGTCTTCGTAGGGGCAGGTCTTGAAATGACAAGGCCCGCAATCCACCTCTTTCCGCAGAACCCGCGCCTCTTCCAGGTGCTTGGCCGTGAAATCCGGGTGAGTGGGCCCCATGAGGACCACGTGGGGGACCCGGAAGGCAACGGCGGCGTGGCGGGGGCCGGAATCGGTGGTCACCATGAGCCGGGCCCGGCGAACCACGGCCTTGAGGGGGCCAAGGCGCACCAGCCCGGGTCCCGCGGCAGGCAGGAGAATCCCCTTTCCCCCCTCCCCGGCGATGTTCCGCGCAAGTT
>JALUZX010000766.1 GCA_027011425.1 Planctomycetota bacterium | reverse complement strand
AAGCGCCTCCTCTCCCTGGACGCCCTCCGGGGTTTCGACATGTTCTGGATCGTCGGCGGGGAGCACCTGGTTGCCCCCTTGTTCGCCGTGACAGGCTGGGCCTTCCTTCGGGACTTCCAGGTCCAATTGCGGCATTCCCGCTGGAACGGCTTCCACTTCGAGGACCTGATCTTCCCCCTCTTCATCTTTCTCTCCGGGGTCACCCTGGGTCTCTCCAGCCGGCCCTTCCGGGAATTGGACCGGAAAGAAAAGAAGAAAAAATACATCCGCGCCGTAAGGCGCCTCCTGCTGCTGGTCGTCATCGGCATCCTCTACAACAGGGCCCACGGCTGGGGGAACTTCCTCTCCTGGGACGGCCCCCGCTACATGAGCGTCCTGGGAAGGATCGGCTTCGCCTGGTTCTTCTGCGCCATGATCGTCTGGCACCTCCGCCCCAAATGGCAGTATGTCCTGGCCGGGGGGATCCTCCTGGCCTACTGGGCCGTGCAGGCCCTGGCGGGCGGGGACGCCGCCGCCAACATCTGGGTGGACCAGCACATCACGCCGGGATTCCTGTACGCCAAGAACATGGACCCCGAAGGGCTCCTCTCCAACATCCCCTCCATTGTAAACGCTCTCATGGGGGTTTTCGCAGGGCGGTGGATCGTCTCCCGCGCCAGGCTGGCCAAGAAGGTCGGCTACCTGGCCCTGGCCGGCGCCATCCTCCTCGCCCTGGGGTGGAGCTGGAACGAAATCTACCCCGTCAACAAAAGGATCTGGACCGGGTCCTACGTCCTGGTCTCCGCCGGGTGGAGCTGCCTCCTCTTTTCCATCTTCTATCTCCTCGTCGACGGATGGGGACTCAAGCGCTTCGGGAAATTCTGGGCCGTCATCGGCGCCAACGCCCTCCCCGTCTACATCGGCTACACCTTCATCCACTGGACGTATACTTCGGACCGCCTCTTTGGAGGCTTCATCGAGTGGACGCCGAAGGCCTGGCACCCCCTCCTGCTCCACCTGGGAGTGCTCCTCCTGGAGTGGCTCCTTTTGGCCTGGCTCTACAAGCGGAAGATCTTCATCCGGGTCTAGGCCTCTTCTCACCTCCACGCGGGTGAATCGGGCGGGATCCGCCAGTCTCCTTCCTTCACATCCTTGAAGGTATGAACAAGGTCCTTGTTGGTGAGCACCAGCCGGAAGAGATGGTTTCCCTTCTCCTTGACCAGTATGGTCCTGGGTTTCAAGGTCCGCACCGGCACAGCGGGCGCGTCGGAGGCGAGACTCTTGGTGACGAACCACTCGACCCGGTAGGGCCCGGGCGCGGGAACCCAGACCCGGGCGATCCGGAGAGGTCCCATCTGGACCACCGGGTCCACGCTTCGGGGATAGACTTTTCTCTTCCAATCCCCCTCGAGCTTCCAGGCCGGCCGGAGGCGATACCTGTAGAAAGCTCGGCCCTGGAAGACCCGGCCGGGAGCCCGGGACTCGATTCTCACCAGGATCCCCCGGGAGAGGACCACCTCCTCGCCCTCTCCCGAATTCCTTCCCACCTTGGACGGCCTGCACCGGGAGGCGCCGAGGGCCAGGGGAGCCAGGCCCAGTGGAAGGAGGAAGACATACGTCCCCTTCCCCTCCCGAAGGAGGCACCGGAAACGGAAGATCCCTCCCGAGGTGGATTCCGCCAAAAGCCAGGTCCTACCGGGAGGATTTCCGTTCTTCCCGGTCACCCGGTAACGAAGCGCCCGGATCCTTCCCCTGAGGTCTACCGGCCCCCCCTGGATAATCCCTCCGGCGCCGTCCCCGGGAACGTAGACGCCATCGATTCGGTGAAGAAGGTACTCTTCCCCGAGGAGGAACTTCAGGGTCCAGGTACCCGCCTTCCCGAGTTCGAAACTGTAGAAGAGCTCCTTCCCCCCGCCCGGAATCTTCCCGAATTCCAGCCGCCCGGCCGTCCATCCTCCGCCTCCCTTCCTCTCCGCCCTAAGCCGGATCGCTCGTGTCGTCTCGGGCGAATCCAGGAAAAGCCTTCCTCGGACCATCAGTGGGGAAGGAAGGTGCAAGTCCACCCCCTGAGAAAAGGGCGGAAACTTCTCCTCCCTCCCTTTCTTCCAGTAGAACCTGGAAGCGGAAGCGACGATGGGACACTTGGAATATCCGAATACACGGAACTTACCCTTCTTTCCGGACCTCACGAGAAAAGACTCCGTGGGCTCCTGGAGGAGGGGATCGGCCTTGCCGTTGTCGCTGCGGGCATGGACCCAGGCGCCTTCGACTCCCCGCCCCTTCCCGTCCAGGACCCGGCCCGCCAGGAGGAGCTTCGGCTTCTCGAAGACAAGCCTCCCCAGGAACCGATCGGCGCCTTCCGGGAGGGGAGGGACGCGGAGAAGGGCATAAGGATCCCCCTCGCCCGGGCGTCCGCCGCCGTCGGCCAGGAGGGTCACGCGGTACAGGCTGGAATACCGGGCGGGACCGCGACCTCCGTGGTAGATTCCCTTCCCGTCGGTCAGGCCGTATCCCACGAGGCAGGGAATCCTGACCCCGTTCGTGGGGGCCAGGTCCTCGAAGACGAGCCTGGCGTCCCCCAAGGGCTTCCCCTTCCCGTCCACGGCGAGAAAGGAATAGGAAGCGGTCTTTTCCCTCTCACCGGGCCGAAGCCGGACCACCACGGTCTCCCCCGGCCGGGAGGGGCCTCTCCCTTTCCAGGAAGCACCCAGGCCGTAGACATTCTTCCCTGCCGGGTAGACCCGGACGACCACCTTGAGCCCCAGACCCACGTGAGAAAACAGCGCCTTCCCTTTTTCGAAGAAGGCGAAAAGGGGCGGGCCCTGGTTCTTTCCCGGAGGGTTCCCGTCCGCTTCGAGGGAGGCGAAGAAACCGGGACATCCCTTCTTTCCGTGCCTCTCCAGTTCCACCAAAAGACGGCCTTCCTCCCCGAGGACGAGGCGGACCGGTTTCCGGGGAGGAGGATCGAGGCGCACCTTGACGGGCCGGGGCTCCCGGCTCGGCCAGGCCAGGAGGACCTCCACCCGGCGGTCCCGCAGGTATGCCTTGTATCTCCGCGCCAGGATCCTCACCTTGGCCCTTCCGCCTGGGGACGCGGTCCGGCCGCTCCAGAGAAAACCGCTTCCTCCCGTGGCGCCGGTCCCTCTTGCGAGAAGGGGAACGCCGCAGGCGGGCCTCCCGGCCGAATCCACGACCTGGACGAGGAACTCGACAGGTTTCTCCAGGAAGACGGTAGGGCGGCTTTCCTCGTTCACCCTCTCCGCGAAGCCGACGGCCCCGTCCTTTTCCGCGGCCACGTCCAGGGAAAAGGGCCCCCGGGGGAGGAGGCACTCCCCGTTTTCATCGGCCCGCTCCCGGATTCCCCTCTCCAACAGGAGGGCCGCCGCCTGGAACCCGCTGAAACCGTTGTAGAACCGCGAAAAGGCCGAATTCAGGTTCGCGCCCTCGGCAAACCACCAGCCCACCCGGGCGCCCCGCGCGGGCTTCCCTGTTTCCGCCAGGACGAATTTGAGGCGGAAGAGGTTTCCCAGGTCCCCCGCGGTCCTCTCCACGAAAGGGTCCCGGGCCAGCAGATCCAGAAAAGAAGGGCGGCCTCCGCCGCCGGCCCAGGAGGGAGGCGGCTTCACCTTCCTTCGCCCGGCCTCCTTCTCCTTCTTCCTCTCCCCGGGGCCGGGAGAAGGAACCACGGTGGTTGTCTTCTTTCCGGGCTTTTCCCCTTCCAATCCACCCGGTGGAAACGGCCCCGGCGTCAAAAGGAACCAGGCCAAGGCCAGGACAGCCGCCCCTCCCGCCATCCAAACGAAAGCTTTCCGTGCTGATCTTCCCGTCATCCCCGTCTCCTTCCTGCTCCACGAGTCCCGAGCCGAAAACGCCCGGCCGGGAGGAAACCAGGGCAAAGATCAATTTACCCCGCCCAAGAAAGTTGAAAAGGGGGGCCGCCCGGGCGCGGGGTCCTTGGGCCTGGAACCTGCCCTTTCCCTTCGGGTAGTCTGAAGAAACGATCATGGAAAAGAGGGAGGGGCCTTTTCCGTTTCCTTACCTTTCAGGGGGGCCCAAGGAGCCGAAGGAGGAAGCGCCCCTCTCGCCGGGAGCCAAGCTCCGGGCCCCTTTCGGCGTGGAGCACTTCGGCATCGGCTGCGGCCAGCCCCTCTCCCATCCCCTGGAGGGAGCAGGCATGGAAGAGATCGAGGCCTTTCCCTGGCCCGACCCGGGGCGGGTGGACGTCTCGGGAATCCGGGAGGAGGCGGAAAGCTACGAAGGCAAATACGCGATCCTCGGCGGAGACTGGTCCCCCTTCTGGCACGACGCCATCGACCTGGCCGGCATGGAGGGACTCCTTCTCGCCATGTACGACGCCCCGGAGATCGTGGACGCCCTCCTGGACAGGATCGTCGGCTACTACCTGGCGGTCTCGGAGCGGATCTTCCGCGAGGCGGCGGAGGTGATCGACATCTTCTTCATCGGAAACGACTTCGGGACCAGTCGGGCCCCATGGTGGGAGAGGCCCTCTTCCGGCGCTTCCTTCTCCCCCACCTGAGGAGCCTGGCCGATCTCGGCCACTCCTACGGCCTGAAGGTCATGCTCCACTGTTGCGGCGGGTTCGCCCCCCTGATCCCGGCCATGATCGAAGCCGGCATCGACGGCCTCCACGCGATCCAGCCCAACTGCAAGGGCATGGACCTCCGCCGCCTCAAGGAGGAATTCGGCCGCCGGATCCTCTTCAACGGCGCCGTCGACTCCCAGGCCGTCCTCATCGAGGGAACCCCCGATTCCGTGCGAAGGGAAACCAAAAAGGTCCTGGAGTTCATGATGCCCGCCGGGGGTTACGTCGCCGGGGCGAGCCACGACGCCATCCTGGAGGAGACCCCCCTTGAGAACGTCCTGGCCATGTTCGACACCATCATGGAAGAAGGCCGCTACCGGTGATTGACCCGCACTCCATGCCGGGCGCCGTTCCACTCTTCATCTCAATTCCATCACCAACGCGAAGGGCTTGTAATACCAGGCTTCCCCGGCGTCCTTGGCGTGATACCCGTAGAAGGTGAAGCCCCCGCTCCAGCCGCTCAGAGCGCTTCCGATCGTGCATTTCGCCCCCCGGGTGCTCTCCAAGTAGAAGCCGTAGGGGGCCCCAGGGTCGGGGAGCATCCCAAGGGCCTGGAAGGTGAAAACCAACCCTTGATGCCGGGCCCTGGCCGCCGATAACCTGCGGTTTTCAACCGCCACGGACAGAAGAGGGGGGAATGGTCCAGTTCCGTTAGCCGGGGCGCCTTCCGGCCCTCCAGGCCCCGATTCGTCCTTATATCCTCCTCTTTTCCTCCAGCGGATCCTGCGTTTGGAAGGAAACTGGGCCCGAACGAGACACACCTACCCATTCTCCAGGGAAATAGGTCACCTGGTCCTAAAAACTATTCCCTTCCTGCCCCAGAAAAGGATTTTTTTTCGAAGGGGGCTCCTTTTCAAGGAAAATCACGACCTTTCTCCCTGGTTCTAGGCGGATTTCATCCTTCTTGTATCCATGAACTTTCACCAGGCACATGGGCCTGCGGCCCTTCCCGACGAGAAGCCGGAAAAAGTGATCTGGAGGATATGTGTGGGTGTAAGACCCGTTGATGAAAGCCCCTTTCAGAATCTTCCCTCCCTTTCCCCTGATTTCCAGATCCGCCTCCTCGAACAACCCCCTGGTATCAATTGCGAGCATCCTCGGGTCTTCCGTTCTCTCTCCTGGGCGGACCCGGACGCCTTCGACCACGCAATAATCTACTCCAGGTTCTCCGTTCACCCGGACAAAAAAGGTGTAGGTCCCGGGTGGAAGGCCCTTCCAGACAATCCTTCCATCCTTCCCCACCCTCTTTCCGATTCCAGAGAAC
>JALUZX010000765.1 GCA_027011425.1 Planctomycetota bacterium | reverse complement strand
CGAGACCGCTCCTTAGGTTCATCGCGGAGAAGGGCTCCCTCGCCCTGGACGGGGTCTCTCTCACCGTGGCGGCCCTCCAGGACGACCTGGTGGAGGTGGCCCTCATTCCCCACACGGCCGAGTCCACCACTCTCGGCCAGGCCCGGCCGGGCGATCTCCTCAACCTGGAGGTGGACCTCCTGGCCCGCTACCTGGACCGGCTCCGGTCCAACCCGGAGTGAACTCGATCACCGGAAGCTCGAGCCCAGGACCTGGATGAAGGTGCTCACCGGGGCGGCTTCCCTGTAGTCCTCCAGGGAGCGGGAAATCTGGGTGAAGACCAGGTTGAGTTTGGTGTAGACCGTGTCGTCGTTCACAAGCTTCCCGAGCGTGCCCTTTCCTTCCTTGATCTCCCGGACGATGTCCCGGGCGTCGGCGATCAGTTCCGCCACCTTCTCTCCCAGGACGGGGTCGCCCACGAGTCGTCCCACCACCCCTTTTCCGCTCTTGGCCCGGGCCAGGAGATCCTTGGCGTCCCGGATCGCCGCGGCCAGATCGTTGTAGACCTGGTCCTTCACCAGGAGCTTGCCCAGGGTGCCTTCGCCGGCCCGGACCCGGTCGGCCACATCCCGGATGTCCTGGATCGCGGCGGAGACGTTTTCGCCGAGCCTCTCGTCGTGGATGAGCCTGGCCAGAAGCCCTTTGCCTTCGTTGAGTTCCTTGGTGATCTTCTTCGCCTGGGCCAGGGTCTCCTCGAGGTCGTCGAAAGGCCGGCGGTCCGTGAGCAAGGCCCCGATGGTCCCTTTTCCGGCCTGGGCGTTCCGGATGATCTTGTTGACCCGCTGGGCCGAATCCATGATGGAGTCGTAGAGCCCCCTCTCGTTGAAGAGAGCGCCGATGGTGCTCTGGTTGTTGTCCATCTTGCGGACCACCGAGGCCAGGCCCGAGAGGATCCCCTTGATGTCCTCCTTGCCCTCGGCGAAGACCGAGGCCACCTGCTTCAAGGGGTTGGAGTAGCTCACCCCCATGAGGGGCTCGTCGTGGTGGTAGGGGCGGCCGCTTTCCCGGGCCTCAGGGTCCACGGTCACCACCTTTCCCCCCAGGAAGGAAGAATCCTCGATGGCGATGGTGTAGGGGATTCCTTCCCGGAAGGGGATCTCCTCCTTCACTTCCAGGGTGACGACGATCCTCTTGTCCCGCCGGTCCTGGGACTTGTTGATCTCCACCTTTCCGACCCGGCCGGCCCGCATCCCGTAGACCGTAACCGGGTCTCCGGCCCGCAGGCCCTCGGCGGAGGCGAAGTAGACCTGGTATTCGAAGGGCTTCTCCAGGGTGGTCCAGTCCTTGAGGACCGCCGTCGCCACCAGGATCAATCCCAGTCCCGCGAAGAAGACCAGGCCCAGGATCATGTCCCGTTTGTGGTTCATCTCGTTTCCTCCTCGGCCCCCTCCGGGGTCAGTCGATCACCCCCTGGACGAATCTGCGCACCAGGGGGTTGACGGAATTCCGAATCTCATCCGGGGTCCCCTCCTCGATGATGCGCCCGCTGTCCAGGAGACCGATCCGGTCCCCCACGGTGAAAGCGCACCCCAGGCGGTGGGTCACGACGATGGAGGTGACCCGGAGCTTTTGTTGGACGTTCACGATGAGGTGGTTGATGGTCTCCGACATGACCGGGTCCAGGCCCGCGTTGGGCTCGTCGTAGAGCAGGATCTGGGGGTCCATCACCAGGGCCCGGGCCAGGCCCACCCGCTTCTTCATGCCCCCCGAGAGGTTCTCGGGCATCACGTCGGCGGTGTGCTCCATCTCCACCAGGCGGAGCTTTTCCATGACCCGGTCCCGGATCTCTTCTTCCGAGCCCATCTTGTGTTCCCTCAGCGGGAGGGCCACGTTCTCGAAGACACTGAGCCAGTTGATCAGGGCCCCGGACTGGAAGAGGTAGCCGATTCTCTTTCGGAGTTCGCTCAATTCCTTGCGGGGAGCGTTGGGTACGTCCATGCCGTCGACGATCACCTTCCCCTTGTCGGGATAGACTACGCCGATTACGTGCTTGAGGGTCACGCTCTTGCCGATCCCCGAGCGCCCCATGATCACGAAGCACTCCCCCCTGGCCACGTGCAGGCACATGTCCTTGAGGACTTCCCGTCCTCCGAAACTCTTGTAGACGTGGTCGAGGAGGATCATGAGCCGCCCAGGAAGTAGAAGAACCAGGTCGCCACGTAGCCAAGGATGATGATCATGATCACCGAGTTCCGCACGGCCCTTTGAACCCCCTGGCCCACGCCCAGGGCGCCGCCCTTGGCGCGGAGCCCGGAGGAACAGCCGATGACGGCGATGGTGATTCCGAAGATGAATGCCTTGAACAGGCCCACGTAGAAGTCCTTGGGAAGGGGAATCGTGTGGCCCGGGGCGCGTAGGGAGTCCACGGCCTGGGAGATGTAGAACTGGAAGTCCACCCCCAGGTGGATCTGCCCCACGATCCCCCCTCCGATGGTGCCCACCAGGTCCACGAAGGCCGTGAGGATGGGGCACATCACGGCCAGGGCCACGACTCTCGGGAGGACCAGGTAGCGCACCGGGTCCACGGACATCACCTCCAAGGCCAGGATTTCCTCGGAGACGCTCATGGTGCCCAGTTCCGCCGCCATGGCCGATCCCACCGTGGCGGCGAGAATGATGGCCGTGATGAAGGGGCCCATCTCCCGGCACATGGAGATGGGCACGATGGAGGCGATGCTCTGGGAGGAGCCGATCCGCATCAGCTCGATGCCCGTCTGGAGGGCCACGATCATGCCCGTGAAGATGGCGACGATCAGGACCACCGGGAGGGTCTGGACCCCGACGACATACATCTGGTCCAGGGTCTGCCTCCATTTGCGGGGAAGGAAGACGACCTGGACCAGGGTCCTGAGCAGGATCCCCACGGTGTATCCCGCCACCTGAACATTGGTGCGGATGTAGCGTCCCGTCAGTTCCAGGGTTCCCATCATCCGCCTCCCTTTCCCCCTCCGCCGAGGGGAATGGGAATGATGTGGAAGAGCCGGAAGATCTTCCGCCCGCTCTTTTCCCTCTCCAGGTGGAAGAGGAAGGGAACGGACCAGGTGGTGTCCCCCTCGATCCGGTCGTTGCAGAAGAGGTTGGCCGGCGTGGTGACGGAGACGTTCTTTCCCCGCCGCCGGCGGGTGTAGAGGTTCCAGAGGAAATCGTAGAGTTCCCTGTAGCCTTCCCCGCTGTCCAGGCGGAAAGGGATGGGGTCGGGGAAACGCACGGTGTGCCAACCACCGTCCTGGGTTCCCCTGTCGACGGCGAGAAGGGGGAAGAAACGGGTCGTGGAGTCCCTCCACCCGTCCAGCCGCTTGGTGACGGTCCGCCAAAAGAAGGGGAGAAAGTAGGAGCCCCGGAATTTCATGGCCAGGTCACGATACTTTCTCATCCAGAAAAGGGGGAGGAGGATCACCCGGGTCCATTGTTTCTTGGATGTGGTGGAGCTGTAGAAAGGCGTGATCCACCACTGGCGCGTGCGGTCCGGTTCCCCCTCGGGGCCCCTGCCTGTCTCGTCGGCCAACCGGAAGAGCGGCCAGGGCGCGTCGAGCTTGTAGGAAGAAGGGTCCTTGGAGCGGTAGCGGAAGAAGGGCCAGAGGAAGGTCCAGGCCTGGGAGTCCCTTCCTTTGGATCGGCCGGCCAGGGGAAAGAGAAACCAGTAACGGCGGGGATCCCTTCCGTCCAGGTTTTCCGCTCCCACCTGGAAGAAGGGCCAGAGGTAGGCCCTGTTCCACCAGCGGCCCGGCTTGTCGGAGCGGGCGTAGAAAGGAAGGGCCCTGAACCAGGAGGCGTCGCCCTTCTTGTCGCCCCAGCCCTCTCCGAAAAGGGGCCAGAGCACCGAGCGGGTGTGGCTCGTGCCTTTTTCCGACCAGACGTAGAGAGGAAAGAGGAACCACCCCGCCTCGTCGTAGCTCATGAACTGGGGGATCCGGCCGTAGAGGGGGAAGAAGGCGAAGTAGTCCTCTTTTTTGCTCTCCGAGGATCCGCCCCAGAAGAAGGGGAAGAGGAAGCCCCAGTCCAGGTCTTCCTGGTCCTTTTCGTTTCTGTGGAGGCGCCAGAAGGCCAGGGGAAAGAGGCGGGCCTTGGTCTCCCGGGGGTCGCTGGCCACGTATCCCAAGGGCCAGAGGAACTGGTGGATCTCGGCCCCGGACGGGTGGGATACCTTGCGGTAGAAGGGGCGGACCCGGAACTCCCATCCTCCGCCGGGGAGCTTTTCGTAGTGGAAGATGGGCCAGAGGAAATCCAGGCTCACCACTTCCTTCCTGGAATTCAGGCGGTGCCGGTAGAGAGGCCCCAGGTTGAATTCCACGGGGAAGAGGCGGCAACCCTGGAGGAGGACCGCCAGGGTGAAGAGGGCCGCCAGGGACTTCCTGGTTCGCGTCGCCAGGGGAACATCCTCCCGTGAGAGAAACATTTACCGCGCCCAAGAAGGTCGAGAGAGGGGCAAAAAAAGTCAACCTTTTCCCGCCCTCTTGCTTGGGGACAGGCCGCCGTTACCTTCTTCTCGTGAATGAATCTTCTTGTTGAGTCGGGCGTGACGGTTCCAGGGGCGGCCCGAGCCCCGGGGAGGCATTGGTGAAACGTATTTTTTCCGGCATCCAGCCCACGGGATCCCTGCATATCGGCAACTACCTGGGCGCCATGGTGAACTTCCTGGCCCTCCAGGAGACCCGGGAGGCCATCTACTGCGTCGTGGACTACCACGCCCTGACCATCCGGCCCGACCCGGACCGGCTCCGGGACCGGGTGCGCCACGTGGGGCTGGGATACCTGGCGGCGGGGATCGACCCGGAGAAAGCCATCCTCTTCCGCCAATCGGATGTTCCCGAACACGCCGAGCTGGCCTGGATCCTGGGGTGTTTCACACAGATCGGCGAACTCTCCAAGATGACCCAGTTCAAGGACAAGGCCCGCCAGCACAAGGAGAACGTGAACGCCGGCCTCTTCACCTACCCGGTGCTCCAGGCGGCGGACATCCTTCTCTACAAGGCGGAGGAAGTTCCCGTGGGGGAGGACCAGGCCCAGCACCTGGAACTCTCCCGGGACATCGCGCGCCGGTTCAACAACCACTACGGCCCCACCTTCCCGGAGCCGGCCACCCTTCTCTCCCAGGCCCCGCGGGTGCTGGGCCTCGACGGGGAGCAGAAGATGTCCAAGAGCAAGAACAACGAGATCGGAATCCTGGATCCCCCCGAGGTGATCCAACAAAAGCTCAGGATCGCCAAGACCGACGAGGCCCGCCAGAGGCGCACCGACCCGGGGGAACCCACCCGGTGCAACGTCTTCACCTGGCACACATTTTTCACCCCCGATGCGGAGAGGGAGGAGCTGGCCAAGGGATGCAGGGAGGCCGGAATCGGGTGCGTGGACTGCAAGAAAGTCCTCTTCGAGAGAATGAACGCCGTCCTGGCCCCCATCCGGGAGCGCCACGAGGAACTGAAGGCCAAGGGGTGGGAATACGTGGACCAGGTTCTTCTCGAAGGGGGCCGCAAGGCCAGGGCCATCGCCGGGGAAACCATGAAGGAGGTCCGGGAGAAGGTGGGCCTCCTTCCCGAGCCGGGAGGTGGAGCGTGAAGGGCCCGGGACGTATGGGGGGCTTTTCTCTTGTTCTCCTCCTCCTCTTTCTTGTTTCCTGCGGGACGGACCGGGTCTCACGAAAGGTGGGCCCCGAGACGCCCCTGGCCCAGGTGCGCCGCCTGGAAGCGCCCTTCGACGCCGGGATCCAGCTCCTGGCCTCCAGGGTCCAGGTGGAACTCTCCCGCAACTACAACCAGGATCCCACCCTCTGCCTCCCCGCCGGCGGCGGGGAGGCAGAGGGTGGGATCC
>JALUZX010000764.1 GCA_027011425.1 Planctomycetota bacterium | reverse complement strand
GAGGAAAGGGTGTCCACCCTGTCGCCGTTCCCGCCGTCCACGGAGATGCCCCCCCGGACTACCACGGACCCAGTGGCGAGGAAGACCAAGGGGTTGGTGCCCTGGCCGCGGACCTGAACGCCCTCGGGGATCAGGATGTTCCGGAACTCGAACACGCCGCCCGAAACCGTGTAGGGGATGCCCTGCTTGGGCACCACCTGGGTGAAATCGGTGTTCAAGATCAATTCCTTGTCGTGGGGCTCGAAATCGAAGAGGGTCACGGAGCCGCCGAAGTTGAAGGAGGCCCGGAGCCTCCCCTTTCCCCACTCCGCCAGGGGCTCCTTGTGAGGGGCATCCATGTCGAACAATTCGGTGCTACGGAAGTCCTCGACGATGGCGTCGTATTGGAAGGCCGTGGCCGCCTCTGTCTTGAAGGACCCGAAGATCCTGTGGAAGGCGGGGTCTCCCAGGTTGTTCTCACCGGCGATGTCTTCCAGATCCGGTTCGACGACGGCCTGGATCTCGGCGTTGCTGGGAAGAACGCCGATGGGAGTCAATGTGACCACGGCTTTCTCCGGCAGATTTTCCGCCAGGGTGAGAACCGTGGGGATCCTGGTCCAGCCCGAGAGATTGAGGTCGGGGTCCTTGTACCTGAGGTAGATGTTTTTCTGGTTGAAGCTGAGGGAAGAGGGATTGAGGGGCTGGTTGAAGACCAGGGTGACGTTCTTCAAGTTCCCGCCCAGGAAGAAATTGAGCTTCTCCACCGTGTCCTCGGGGCTGAGGGAGACTTTCTTGGGCCCGCCGGGAAGGATGTCGTAGAAGAGTTCTTCCGGGGTCGACCCGTTGGGCGTAGTGAAGGTGAAACTGAATCCCCTCTGGAGGATTTGCCCGAAGACGGAGCGGATCACGGGCGTGAGCTTGGTGTCGGCTCCGTTGAGGTGGACGTCGTAACGCCTCCCCGGCCGGAATCCCCCGTTGTCGAAGGTGTCGTTCGTGGGGAAGGCAGGCAGGAACTGGATGACCCGCTTGTCCACCCCTCCGTTGAAGGCCGGGCCGTAGCTGAACTTGCCGATCACCGGCTCCCCAACGGGACGGCCCGAGCGTCTCTCGTAGACCGTGAAGGACCAGGAGTTGAGGTTCACCGAGGTGATGTCCACATCCTGGGTGAACTTCACGGTGATGGGCTGGTTCAGGAAGACACTCCCGTTGTTGGGCGGCTCCACCTCCTTCACCAGAAAGGCCCCTCCCGAACCCGGCGCCCCGGCCTTGGAAGTCGTGGAGGATCCTCCCCCCCCGCAAGACGCGAAAAAGCCCAGAGCAGTGGAGAGCACCGCCCAGGAAAACACCTTCTTCGCCAAGTCACTCATGATTCTTCCATTCCTCTCTCATGGGGAATCACCCCACACCCTGCCGCCTTGGCCGGGAGCCCGGTGATAGAGCCAGTCCGGGCCGAACGGCCATGGACGGACGCCCTCGGCGGATCAGGGTCCACAGGGTTCCTCAAGGAGTCTATTCCAGAAACGAGGAAGGGGTCCACCCAAAGATGGGCCAATGTCCCCTGGACCCCCAC
>JALUZX010000763.1 GCA_027011425.1 Planctomycetota bacterium | reverse complement strand
AGCCTCTTTCCCCTGAACGGCGGTTTTCCCTGCAGTTTTCCCCAATGAGGTGGACTGATGTCGAACAAGAAGATCCAGAAGATCCTCGTAACCGGTTCGGTGGGCCAGATCGGCTCGGAACTCACCATGGCGCTCCGCGAGAAGTACGGCGCCGAGAACGTGGTGGCCTGCGGGCGGAAGACCAAGCCCTCCCCCGAACTCCTGGAGTCCGGGCCCTTCGAGTGGCTGGACGTGACGGACAAGGAAAAACTGGCCCGCGTCTGCGAGAAGCACGGCGTGGACACGATCGTCAACATGGCCGCCATCCTTTCCGCCACGGGGGAGAAGAATCCCCAGCTCGCCTGGAACGTGAACGTGACGGGGTTGATCAACACCCTTGAACTCGCCCGGGAAGCGGGGCTCACCCAGGTTCTCTGCCCGAGTTCCATCGCCGTCTTCGGCAAGGGGTGCCCCCGGGTCGACACCCCCCAGGAAACGGTCTTGAAGCCTTCCACCATGTATGGCGTCACAAAGGTGACGGGCGAGCTGCTCTGCGACTACTACGTGGGCCGTTTCGGCGTGGACGCAAGGGGGTTGCGGTATCCCGGCATCATCTCCCACAAGACCCTTCCCGGCGGAGGGACCACCGATTATGCCGTGGAGATCTTCTACAAGGCCGTGGAGGAAAAGCGTTACACCTGTTTCCTGGGCCCCGACACCCGGCTCCCCATGATGTACATGCCGGACTGCATCAAGGCCACCATGGACCTGATGGAGGCGGACTTCGAGAAGCTCGAGCACCACGGGGATTTCAACATCTCCGCCATGAGTTTCACCCCCGCCGAGCTGGCCGAGGAGATCCGCAAGCACATCCCCGAGTTCGAGATCACCTATGAGCCGGACTTCCGCCAGGCCATCGCCGACTCCTGGCCCCAGTCCATCGACGACTCCGCCGCACGGAAGGAGTGGGGCTGGAAGCCTTCCTACGACCTGGCCGCCATGACGGCGGACATGCTGGAACACCTCCAGAAGCGCCACGCCGAGGGCAAGCTCTACGGGTGACCCCCCTTGCCTCCGGCAGCGTCGCGCCGGGGGGCGGAGGGGCTTCCCAGGAGGAGGGGGCCCATTAGAATGGCCCCCTTTGCCCGGCTTGGGGGGGAAGGCGTCATGAAAGGGCGAGGAGGCCCATGAATAGGGCGATCCTAGGCGCATGTTTCATCCTCTCCGAGGGGGGTCTCCTCCTGGCCCTTCTCGCAGGCGGCGCTTGGGGCCAGAAGGTCCCCCAACCCGGGTCCGTAAAGGAGAAAGTCTCGGGGGGAAAGGTTCCACCCAAGCTGGTTCTACCCTCCGGCCCGGGGAAAGCCGGGACCGGGAAGACGGCGCCTGCCGCCCGGGTCTTCCTGGAGGCACGGCAGGTCCAGATCTATCTCTCCGTCCTCTCCCGCCTCCCCAAGACCGCCAAGAGGGCCCAGCGGATCCTGGACCTCTTCGCCGCCCAGGACCCCCATGCCCTCCAGGCGGTTCTGGCCAATCTCTTCCGGCGGGGCAAGCGGGGGCCCGCGGCTCCCCTGAAAGGGGGGCTCCGGGTCATGGAGGAACTCCGGTTCATTCCGGCGCTCCCGATCCTGAAGCAGGCCCTCCTCCAGAGGGATTTCGGGGAAGTGGCCCGTTCCTCCCTCAAGGTGGTCCTCAAGCTGGACCCGGCGGGGGGAAAGGCCTTTTTGTTCCAATGCCTCCAAGGGCGGGCGCCCTCCCTCAGGCGGGCAGCCGAGGACCTTCTCCGCCCCCTCCTGGGCCCTGAGGACCTCGGCGCCCTTGCCCCCCTGCTGGACGCCCGCCGGGTGGACTCCCGGCTTAGGACCTTGCGGCTCCTGGCGAGCCGGTTTCCCCGGGAGGGAAAGAGCCTCCTTCTCAAGGCCCTGCACGACCCCTCCCTGCTTTGCGCCCGGGAAGCCGCCCGCGGCCTGGGGAAGATCCATCCCTTCCCCAAGGAACTGGAGGACCTTCTCTCCAAGGGGCCGGCCCGGGGCCGGTTTTTCGGATTCGCCCTCTACGCCGCTCTCCTGGCCTTCGAGAACGGGGAGAAAGGGGTTCTCTCCCCGGATTCGGCCCCGGTCTTTCTCCAGGGACTGTCCGGGGGCGATCCCTTCGTCTCCAGTCTTTGCGCCGCGGCCCTGGCGTGGATCTCCTACGATTCCGAGGATCTCACCGGTGAGAAATACCACGACCGGGAGGTCATGGACCACCTGGTGGAGGTGCTTTCGGGGCGGCGTTTCTTCCCTGAATTCGGAACGGTGATCGGCCTGGTGGAGAGGGCGGCCCGGGTTCTGTCCGGGAAGGGGGCTTCAGTCTCGGGCCGCCGGTGGGAGGAGTGGTGGAAGATCGCCCGGGAGGGTTTCCTGGCCCGCCGGGCCCGGCTTCCCCTGGAGGATCCCAGGAACCGGGCCCGCACGGTGGTGGTGATGAAGGACCCGGTGGAAACGGTGGCCTTCATCCCCAAGGGGTCCGGGGAGAAACCCGGTCCCGGGGAAAAGGCCGTTCTCCTTCCTCCGGCCGAGCAGGCGGCCCTCGTGGCCGGTCTTTTGAACCTGGGCCTCGAGCAAAGGGCCTCTTCCCGGGGCGGAGGCCTGGTGGGCAGCGGGAGCGGGGCTTTCACCACCTTCGTCCTCCGCCTGGACGGCAGGGAGATGATCGTCCAAGGGCCTTCGGGCACACCCTGGGTGGAGAGGACGGCGGACCTTCTCCGGAACAAGATCGACCAGAACCTCTGGCAACTCTACGGCCCTCCCCCGGGGCCCGAGCGGGAGCGGTGGTGGGAGGAGCAGAGCAAGTTCTTCGCGTCGGCCACCAAGGCTGAGCGGGCCAGGCGGCTGGAGCGGATCGTGATGAAGGCATTGCCCCGCCTGGAGGGCCCTCTCCGTGTCCGGGCCCTGGGCCACCTCCTGGCCATTCCTGGCCTGGAAAACCTTCTTTCCGACGCCGACGTGGACATCCTTTTCTCCCTGGTGGGCAAGTCGGCCCGGGTGAATCCCAGGATCCGCGCCCTCCTGGAGGTTGTGGCTCTCAAGAAGGGATCGAAGACCTGGGAAAAACTTCTCTCCTTCCTGGGGCCCCGCTGGGACAAGGGTGGAAAGGATTGCTTCCTGGCCCTCCTGGCGCACGCCTCCCCGGGCAGGATCCAGTCCGCCCTCTCCTGGAAGGATCCCCGGGTCCGGGCCTCGGCGGCCCTCTTTCTGGGCAGGGCCAGGAATGCGGTCTGGCGGGATTCCATCAGGGCTCTCCTCAAGGATCCTTCCTGGGCCGTCCGGGCCGCCGCTGTGGACGCCCTGGCTTACTTCAGGGATTGGGGTTCCCTGGGGGACGTCCTTGGTCTTGCCGTGAAGGACCCTTCCCTCCAGGTCCGCCGCCGCGCCCTCCTTTTCGCGGGAAGGAGCCGGGACCACCGGGTCCTTCCCCTCCTCCTGAAGGTCCTGGACTCGCCCGTGGGGAGCATTCGGATCGCCGCAATCAGGGCCCTCGGCCTCAGCCAGATCCCAAGGGCCGCCGACGTCCTGGCAGGCCTGGTGGCCTCCGACCCCGAGGGGGTGGCGGGGAAACTGGCCGCCCGCGAACTCTCCCAGTGGGGCAACGGGGACGTCCGCGCCGCCGTTCGGCCCCTTCTCGGGAGCCCGAGTTCGGCCGTGCGGGAAGCCGCTCTCTGGATCCTGGCCGATTCCCTGGACGGCACCACCATTCCCAGGCTCCTCCAGCTCCTGCGGCAACCCGACAAATACGCGCGGGCCCGGCGGGCCTTGATCCTGCTTTCCTGCAGGGAGTTCACCCAGGACGTGGCCGCTTCCTACGCGCGCTGGTTCGAGACCCACGGTTCCGAGCCCGAGACGGCCTGGTTCGTGGAGGGACTGAAGGAGGCGGGATACACGCCGGGTTTCGGTCCCATGGACCTCCTTCCCGGAGCCGGCCTGGGGGCGGTTCCCGGGTTGGTGGCGGTCATGAAGGACGCGCGGGAATGGTATTTCCGGGTGCAGGCATCCAAGCGCCTCCAGGAGATTACGGGAAGGAGTTTCGGGATCGTGACGGCCCGGACTTCCCGGGCCGAGCGGGCGGCCATCGCCCAGGCCTGGCTGGGATGGCTCGAGGACCAGAAGGGGAAGACGGCCCGGTGATGGGCCGCCGGAAGTTCCTTCTCCTTGTGGGGGCGGCTCTCCTGGCCTGGGTCGCCTTCCGGCGGGAGGAGGGGACCACCCAGCGCGTGCTGGAATACTTCCCCCTCATCCGGGCCGCCGCCCGCAAGGCCGGGCTGGACCCTTACCTTCTGGCGGCCCTGGTGCACACCGAGAGTTCGGGACGCCCCGGGAGCGGGGCGCCCGGCGGGGGTGTGGGGCTTCTCCAGGTCACCCCCGGGGCGGCCAGCGAAGCGTGGGGAAAGAAAGTGGACCGGAAAGACCTGGAGCCTGTGGCCCATGGCCTGGAGATGGGCGCCCTCTACCTGGCGCGGATGAAAGCGCGGTTCGGGGACCTCCGGCTGGCGCTCTTGGCCTACCGGCTGGGGCCGACCCGGGTCTCCAGGGAAATCCTGTCCTCGGGAGGCCCCGAGGCCTACCTGGCCCGGCTCTGGGAGCGCCCCGTGGGGCTCTACGTCTCCAAGGTGGAAAACCTGGAAGCCCTCTACCGGAGGCTCGCACCGGTGCTTGCGCCGAAAGAATGAGGCATCCAGGGGAATTTTTCTTGATGGGGAGGGTTGGGTAACCCATGGAACGGCAAATGGGAACCCCGGAGATCCGACCATGCATGAAGCCTCCATCGTCGAAGCTCTCCTGGAAGCCGCCCGGGACGAAATGCTCCGGGCGGGAGCCGAGCGGATCCTCCGGCTCGAGGTCACGGTAGGGGCCCTTTCGGGGGTGAACGTGGAGGCCCTCCGGTTCGCCTTCGACATGCTCGCCCCCGGCACTCCCGCCGAGGGGGCGGAACTGGATGTGGTCGAGACCCGGGCTCTCTGCGCCTGCCGGGCTTGCGGGGAAGAGAACCCCGTGGAGGATCCCTTCTCGGCCTGCCCGGCCTGCGGGAGCGTGGATGTCCGGATCCGGGGCGGGGACGAACTCCTCCTCTCCTCCCTGGAAGTGGAGGAGAAAAGTTCGGCGGCCGGTTGAGTCGCCGGGGCGCGCGAGGTGACCATGAAGATTGTTTCGGCCAAGAAGATTCTCGCCGGGAACGACAAGATCGCCCGGGAGAACCTGGAGTTCTTCGAGAAGGAGGGGGTCTTCGTCCTCAACATCCTGGGCTCTCCGGGGGCGGGGAAGACGAGCCTCCTGGAGGCCCTCCTCCCCAGGCTCAGGGAGAGTATGCCTGTAGCCGTCATCGAGGGGGACCTGGCCACGAGCCAGGACGCCGAGAGGGTGGCAGCCCTGGATGTGCCGGTGGTCCAGGTGAACACCGAGGGGGCCTGCCACCTGGACGCGGCCATGGTCTCCTCCGCCGCCGAGGCCCTGGACCTTCCCCGGGGGGGGATCCTGTTTATCGAAAACGTGGGCAACCTGGTGTGTCCCGCGGGATTCCGCCTGGGGGAACACCTGCGCCTGGTGGTCCTCAGCGTCACCGAGGGGGACGACAAGGTGGCCAAGTATCCGCCCATGTTCCAGAAGACCCAGGCCGTGGCCCTCAACAAGGTCGACCTGGCCGGCGCCCTGGAGTTCGACGAGGAGAAGGTGAGGAAGGACCTGGAGCGTCTTCTCCCCGGCGGGCGGTTCTTCCGCGTCTCCGCCAGGACCGGCCTCGGCCTGGAGGAGGTGGAAACCTGGCTCCGGGAAGAGCGGGCATGCAGGTTCGAAGAAACCTCCGGGTGACCGGCGTCGTCCAGGGCGTGGGGTTCCGGCCCTTCG
>JALUZX010000762.1 GCA_027011425.1 Planctomycetota bacterium | reverse complement strand
GGGGAAAAGGGTGACCGGCCGGTCCTTTCCTGCTAAAAGAGCCTCTCCTGGACAAAGAAACCAATCACCGGGAGGTGGCAGAAAAGATGGAACCAGCCCCGACCCTGGCGGAACGTATCCTCCCTCTCCCAGGAACGAGCCGGGCCGCCCGTGAGGCGGTCCTCCTGGGGAGCGGGGTCCTCCTGGTGAGCCTCCTGGCCCAGTTGGAGGTCCGCCTACCCTTCTCTCCCGTTCCCGTGACGGGTCAAACATTGGGGGTCCTCCTGGCCGGGGGACTTCTCGGGGGGCGCAGGGCCTTCCAGGCCATGCTCCTCTACCTGGGAGCCGGGCTATGCGGGCTTCCCGTCTTCTCCGGCGGAGCCTCGGGACCTCTTTGGCTTCTCGGTCCCACGGGAGGTTACCTGGCCGGGTTCCCGGCGGCGGCCTGGGCGGCAGGCGTCCTGGCCCGGCGGGGATGGAACCAGACGCCCTGGAAGGCCCTTCCCGTCTTGGCGGCGGGGAACCTTACGATCTACCTCTTCGGACTCCCCTGGCTCGCCCTTTTCGTGGGATGGAACCGGGCCCCGGCCCTGGGGCTCTTTCCTTTCCTTGCGGGAGACGCCGTGAAGATCCTTCTGGCGGCGGCGCTCCTTCCCCTGGGGTGGAAAATTCCTTCCCTCAGGGAAAAGGATCCTGGTTAGCCCGGCTCAGTGCCTGCGCCCCCGGCCGCGGGTCTTCTTCTTCCGTGCGGCCCGCATGAACTTCAGGGTGAACTGGGGATCCTCCGCCTCCCCGCCTTCGTCCCCGGCCCCCGTCTCCTCCGAGGGCGAGATCTGGTCGAAAACCTGGGCAACCGAATTGGAGAGGGCGTCCAGGTCCTCGTTGGCGTCCAGGGCCGCCAGGGCCCATTCCACCGACTCCTGGACCGACTGGGGCTGGTCCAGAAGGGATTCGGGTCCGCCCGGGGGAATGATGATCCCGAGTTTCGCGAATTCCGCCAGCATGGAAGCCACTTCGAAGGGAGGGATCCCCCCGTCCTCCGCCATGGTCCGCACAGTGTTCTCCCCGTTGATCATGGCCAAGAGCTTGATCTGGGAGGCGTCCAGGGCCATCTCGGCCAGCACGGAGAACCGGTCCGGCGCGGGTTGGATGGGGGTGTCCAGGTCGGGGATGATCCTCTTGATCAGCCTCCAGTCGTCCATCTGCTTGTGCGCCTCCAGCAGGATGGGCATCACGTCCAGCTTGATGTCGTAGGGCTGGACGAAGGAGGGAAGCTCATCCATGGTGATCCACCTGTAACTGCACTCCGAGGACTCCCGGATGAACTCGTAGATCAATTCCCCTCCCTGGTCCCTGAGGAAGGAGAGAAATTCCCCTTCCTCGAAGAATCCCTTCTCAAAGAAGTGGAGGAAGATGGGAAGCCCCTCCTTGGCGAAACGCTCCTCCGCCTCCCGGGCCATCTCCACGGGGATCTCCCTGTATTCCTTGAGCCCCTCCCCGCGGATCACCCGCCGGGTCAGCTTGTGGGGGGAGACGAAGGCCACGTGCCCCTCGCGGAAATACATTTCCACGCAATTGTCGGGCTTTTCCACCACGAAGACGCCCGTGTGGTGACCCGCCGTGAGGAGCTGCATCACCTCCTCCACGGCGATGAAGTCGCCCTTGCCGGCGAAGTTGAAATCCTGGGGGGCGCTCTGCTCCAGGATGACCCTGTCCAGGTTCAGGGCCAACTCTCCCAGCGCGCTGGCGGTGAACACCGTTCCCATCAGGTAGCTCACCAGGTTGGAGGGGTCGGCCCCGTCCCGGCGGACCACGGCCTTGAATCCCCGGCGGAACCTGGAACGGAAGAGTTCCTCCAGGAGGTCCAGGGTCTCGGACTTCAAGGCCTTCAGGTCCGATTTGCGCAAAAAGAGATCCCTCACCCGCTCCATGAGGGCGGCGTACTCCTCGTCGGCTTCCTTCTCCCTGCCGTCGAGGACCCGTTCCACCGTCTCCAGGATCAGGTGGGTCAAGTCCTCTGCCAGGGTGGGAGCCCCTCCCTGCCGGCTGTTTTCTTCTTGGCTCATGCGGACCTTGCCCGAGGAACGTCCCCGCGGTCTCCCGGGGCGCGTCTTCCCCGGAAATTGATCGGTCCCCGGAAGCCTCCCCCTTGAGAAGGAGGAGGCGGGGCGGGACTTTCAGGAATCCTCCGGGTTAGGATCTCTTCTTCCACCCGACCCGCAGGAAGGAACGAGGCGTGCGCGAAACCCCGGTGACAAGGCCCCGGCGGGGTCCGAGGCCCCTTTACTCGAGCCCTTGGGCCTGGCTTCTCCCTGCCCTGGCGGCGGCCCACGTCTGGGCCGCCCGCCACCTGCCTTCATCCTGGGTGGACCGGGTCTACCACGGGGAGATCTACCCCTGGATCCTCCGAACCCTGGGGGAGGCGTGCAACCACATCTCCTGGTCCCTTTCGGGAGGGATCTTCCTCTTTGGGGCCATTTTCTTCCTCTTCCGCTTCCTCGGACTCCTTTCCACGGCCTTCCGCCGGGGCTTCGCCCGCCGGTGCCTGGCCGCGTCCTTCCGCCTGCTCCTGGTCCTCTCCCTCCTGGTCCATCCCTTTTTCCTGTTCTGGGGATACCAATACCGGGCCACGCCCCTGGAACGCCGCCTCGGGCTGGAGGGAATCCCCGCCCGGGCGGCGGCGGCCCGGCTCTTCCGCCGGGCCCGGATCCTGGCGGCCCGCCTGAGAGAGCCAGGCCTGGACACCCGAAGCGGCCCCCTTCCTTCCCTTTCCGGGGAAGTGCGGCGGGCCCTCCGGGAGCTGGGACTGGGAGTCCTCCCCCTTCCCATGCGCGTAAAAAACCCACCCATCCCGGGCATGCTCCTCCTCTCGGGCACCCTGGGGATCACATCCCCCTTCACCCTGGAGGCCCACGTGGAGCCCTCCCTCCACTGGGCGGACCGGCCCTTCCTCGGGGCCCACGAACTGGCCCACCTTGGAGGGGTGACCGGCGAGGGAGAGGCCAACTTCGTCGCATGGTACGCCCTGGTGACGGCGGACCATCCGCTCTACCGTTACTGCGGGTGGCTCGGACTCCTCCTCCACGCCCCCCGCCCCCTTCCGGAAAACCTCCTCTCTCCCAGGGTCGCCGGGGACCTCCGGGGAATCCTGGAGAGACGCGCCCGGGGGAGGATCGGGTGGCTGGCTCATTTTTCCTGGTCCGTATACGACTCCTATCTCAAGGGCCAGGGCCTCCGGAAGGGAATCGGCGACTACGGCCGCCTCGCGGGCCTGGCGGCCCGGTACTCCGTCCTCCACCCGGAAATCCTCCGTTAGCCGGATCGGCTAGCGAAAACGCCTCTTCCTTCTTTTCCTTCCCTTCGCCGGCTTACGGCTCACCCGGCCCTGCTCCCGGATCTCCTTGAACCCCCTGAGCTTCTCCTCCAGGTCCCGGATGAGTTCCCCCGGTTCCTGGTAACGGACGTCCACATCCTTGGCTGTCATCTTCTGGATGAAATAGGCCAGGAGCGGGGAAAAGGAGCGCTCCTTCACGGCCGCAGAGGAGAGACGTCTTTCCATGTGGGCGCGCATCACCTCCCTCCGGTCGGCCCCTTCGAAGGGAAGCTCCCCCGTGACCATGTGAAAGAAGGAGACCCCGAGAGAATAGATGTCCGCCCGCTGGTCCACCGCGTCCCCCCGGGCCTGTTCGGGAGCCATGTAATAGGCCGTTCCCGAGGTGGCCTCCCCCCGCGAACCCTCCACTTCCGCCTCCCCTCCGGCGGCCAGGCCAAGGTCCAGGAGCTTCACCGATCCATCCCGGGCCAGCATGAGATTTCCCGGTTTCACGTCCCTGTGGACGATTCCCCGGGAGGCCAGGTATTCCAGGGCCCGGGCCGCCCGGAGGACCACCTCGAGGGCTTCCTCCTCGGAAAACCGCTCTCCCCTGAGAATCCGGTCCTGGGCCGTCTCCCCATCGATATACTCCATGACTAAATAGATCACGTCCCCCTGGCGGGCCAGTTTCCAGGCCCGGACGATTCCCGGGTGCCTGAGTTCGCAAAGCAGCCGCCCCTCCCTGAGAAAACGCTCCCGGGCCGCCTCCTCCCGGAGGACCTCCTCCCTGGCCGCCTTGAGAGCGACGACTTTGCCCGAGGAGAGGTCCCTGGCCTTGTAGACCACGGCGCTTCCCCCCTCGCCGGCCCGGGCCAGGATTTCATATCCTCTCAACCGTGGCGGCTCGCCCCCGGCGCGCTTCCAGGCCTCCCACTCACCCGGCTCCAACCAACCTTTCCGGACCAGGTAGGTCTCCAGGGAGAGCCCCTTCCGGGGGGCTTCCTCGAGAGCCGCACCGGCCTGCTCCTTCGCCAACCGCCCTTTGTAGACCAGCAAGGCCAGGGTCTTGATGTCTTTCTCGGGAAGGCGCGCGCTCATGAGAGAAGGAGCCTACCCCCCTTCCTGCTCCCGGCTCAAGCCGCGAAGCGCGGAGGCCGAAAGATCAAGTGGCGCGCGACGGGCGCGCCCAACCATCCCGGAGGAATCGCCTTGAAGTCCGATTGGAGCGTGGTTCTGAAGTATTTCGACCTGGTGGACGAGTTCCTCCGGGTCCGGGTCGTTCCCGAGGACGCCACCGCCGAGGTCTTCAAAGGTTTGAAGGTGCTGAACCGGGCCAATTACCGGCGGGCCGTGATCGATGCCTGCGTGGTGGACTACCAGGGGTCGGTCCTTCCCCTCCTGGGGCGCTGCGAAGAGGAATGCGACATCTCCACCGCCGAGGACCTGCTCTATCAGATCTGCATCGACGTGAACCCCAACCTGGAAATCCACCAGGTGGCCCTGCCGGGGATGGAAGGCGGGGTCCTGGACGACCTCTCGGGGGAACTCGTCCGGAACCAGGAAGAGAAGAAGAAGGCCCTTCTCCGGGTGGCCAACCTGGAGGAAGCGGTCAAGAAGAGGATCCTCGGCCAGGACGAAGCCGTGGAATGCCTGACCATGGCGGTGAAGAAGGCCGCCGTGGGGCTGAAGGAACCCCACAAGCCCGTGGGAACCTTCTTCCTCATCGGTCGCACCGGCACGGGCAAAACCGAGGTCGCCAAGGTCCTGGCCCAGGCGCTCTACGGGGACCCGGGCAAGCTGGTCCGGGTGGATTGTTCGGAATACGCCCTCCCCCACGAGTACGCCAAGCTCATCGGTTCCCCGCCTGGATACATCGGCCACGGCGAAGGGGGATATCTCACCGAGGCGGTGCGCAAGAAGAAGAGTTGCGTCGTCCTCTTCGACGAGATCGAGAAGGCCCACTTCAAGGTCCACAACCTGCTTCTCCAGATCCTGGACGAAGGCATCCTGACCGACAGCAAAGGAGTCCGGGTCCCCTTCAACCGGACCCTCATCATCCTCACCAGCAACCTTGGGGTGGAGCAGATCGACCAGATCCGGAGCCGGATGGGCTTCGACCTGGCCAAGCGCCAGAGCCTGTTCGACATGGACCTCAAGACCGTCACCCTTGAAGCCCTCAAGGACAGCTTCCGGCCCGAGTTCATCAACCGGATCGACGAGGTGGTGGTCTTCAACCCCCTGGACCTGAAGATCTGCCAGGACATCGCCGGAATCATGCTCCGGGACATCGCCCAGCTTCTGGCCCGGAACGGGATCAAGGTCCGCTTCTCGCCGGGAGTAAAGAAACTCGTGGCCAAGAAGGCCTATTCCGAGGAATACGGAGCCCGGGAGATCCGGCGGGTCATCAAGAAAGAGATCGAAGATCCCTTGGCGGTCCTCCTTCTCAAGGAAGGGAAGCTGGCCCGGGGCGCCTTCGTGGACATCCGCACCCGGGAGGGGAAATTCCTCTTCTTCCCCAGGGAGGAACCGGCCCTGGAAGAAGCCCTGGCCTGACCCGGGTTCCCGGCCCCACGCCC
>JALUZX010000761.1 GCA_027011425.1 Planctomycetota bacterium | reverse complement strand
CCTCACGGAATACTGGGGAAAGAACCTGAGGCCCGGCCGCTCCCTGGCGGTGCGTTCCACCCTGGGCATGGACGAGGCCGAGGCGGCCCGGACCGTGGCGGCCACCGTGGCGGGGGACTTCCTGGCGGGCCGGACCAGGGGCCAGGAAGAGCCCCTGGTGAAACCCGGGACCGCCGAAAAGGCCCTGCTCGCCCTCTCGGAGCTGGCCGAGGCCTTTTCCCCCCTCTCCAAGGAGAGCCCCTGGACCCTGGAGGAGATCGAGATCAACCCGCTGGCGGTGGACCGGAAAGGCCGGCTCCTGGCCCTGGACGGGCTGGGCAGGTACTCCAGGGCCAAGTTCACGCCCCGGCCCCGGCCCTTCCACAAGTTGAAGGCCCTTCTCGAGCCTTCCTCTGTGCTCGTGATCGGCGCCTCGGGGTCGTCGGTGAACCCGGGCCGGATCATCCTCCGGAACCTCCTTTCATCTCCTCGGTATTCCCCGGAGAACCTCTTCCTCCTCCATCCCAAGGAAAAGGAGATCGACGGGGTCCGGTGTTACGCCTCGCCGGAGGACCTTCCCGCCGGGATCGACATGGCCGTGGTCACCATACCCGCGGGAGAAAATACTGTAAAGCTTATTGAAGACCTGGCCCTGAAGGGCAAGGTCGAGACCTTCACGCTGATCACCTCGGGGTTCGGCGAGACCGAGGCGGGCAAGGCCCTCCAGAAGAAACTGGAGGAGGCCGTCCTGGCCACAAGGGAGAGAGAGGACGGCGGGGTCCTGGTGAACGGCCCCAACTGCCTGGGCATCGTGAGCGCGCCGGGCGACTACAACACCTTCTTCCTTCCCCCCTACAAGCTGGCGATCCACAAGGGCCGGGCCGGCGGGGCCAACCTGGCCTCGGTGAGCCAGTCCGGCGCTTTTTTGGTGGTCCAGATCTCCCGGATCGGCCGGTTCATCACGCCCAGGTATTCCATCAGCTTCGGAAACCAGGTGGATGTCTCCGTCTCGGACTACCTGCGCTACCTGGCGGGCGACGATCCGGTCCAGGTGATCTCCATCTACGTGGAGGGCTTCCAGCCCTACGACGGCCGCAATCTCCTCCAGGGCGCCCGGGAGGCCAGGGCGGCCGGGAAGCGGGTCATCCTCTACAAGACGGGGCGCACCGCCGCCGGCGCCAAGGCCGCGAGTTCGCACACGGCGGCCATCGCCGGGGACTACGCCGTGGCGGAGCAGTGTTTCCGCCAGGCGGGAATTCTTGTCGCCCCCGACCTGGAGACCTTCGAGGAGTGGACCCAGGTCTTCTCGCTGCTCGGGGGCAGGGAAGTCCGGGGAAACAAGGCGGGGGTCATCACCAACGCCGGCTTCGAGACCACCGTGGCCTCGGACCGCCTCGGGATCCTGGAGCTGGCCGAGTTCGCCCCGGAGACCTGGGAGAGGATGAAGCCGGGCCTCCCCAAGGGGATCATCGACTACCGGAACCCCGTGGACACCTCGCCCCTTTGCGATACCCGGGGATTCCTGGAGTGCGTAAGGGCCATGGATGCCGACCCGGGCGTGGACTGCCTCCTGGTGTCGGCCGTCC
>JALUZX010000760.1 GCA_027011425.1 Planctomycetota bacterium | reverse complement strand
GTTCACTCCTTTCTGCCCGGACAGGCCGGGAAGCCCGCAATCCTGGACCCAGAGGGGGGGGAGCGCAAGGGTCCTCGAGGCTGGAAACCGGATCGGCGGGGCGGGATTCTTTCGTCCTCTTTGGGCGGATACAATGCCTCTTTCCGGAACCGGGTCCGGCGACTCCGCCCGCCCGGATGATCGGGGCAGGCGAGGAAACCGCGGGCCCCTGTCCAGGAGGACTCGAATGATGAAAAAAGGCGTCCTTTTCGTCTCCGTGCTTTTCGCCGCATTTTTCTGGGGGTGCGGAACCGGCGGCGGAGGCGGTTCTTCTCCCGGGAAGGGCGCGGCGAAGGAGGGAAAGGCCATGGAGCTTCGTATTTCCTCTTCCGCTTTCCGACACATGGGAAGCATCCCTTCCAAGTATACGGCGGACGGGAAGAACATCTCCCCGCCCCTGGCCTGGTCGGGCGTCCCCGAGGGGACGAAGAGCCTGGCCCTGATCGTGGACGACCCGGACGCGCCGGGGAACGTCTGGGTCCACTGGGTGCTCTACGACATTCCTCCCGCGGCGGAGGGGTTGAAAGAGGGGATTTCTTCTTCCGAGTTTCCCCCCGGGACCAGGGAGGGACTCAACGACTGGGGCAGGAAAGGTTACGGTGGACCGAGTCCACCCTCGGGGACGCACCGTTACTTCTTCAAGCTCTACGCCCTGGACACGGTTCTCCCCGAACTGGGGCGGCCCACCAAGGCGGCCCTGGAAGCGGCGATGAAGGGTCACGTTCTCGCCAAGGCTGAGTTGATCGGAACCTATCGAAGGAAAGGCCGGTGAACACGTGGTAAAGGACGGCATGGACCGAAGGGATTTCCTCCAGGCCCTGGGGATCGGGACGGCCGCCTTGGGGCTCGGGAGCTGCGCCTCCTTTTCCCGGGTCTCCCCGGGGAAAGGGAAGGAGGACCTGCCCAACTTCGTGGTCATCTTTACCGACGACCAGGGATGGGCCGACGTGGGGGTCTTCGGCGCCAAGGGGTTCAAGACGCCCAACCTGGACCGGATGGCCGCGGAAGGGATGAAGTTCACGACCTTCTACGTCCCCCAGGGGGTGTGCAGCGCTTCCCGCGCAGGGCTCCTTACGGGCTGTTATCCCAAGCGGGTGGGCATCGCCTCCGCCTTGATGCCCTGGTCCAGGATCGGCCTCAATCCCAAGGAGGTCACCATCGCGGAGATGCTCAAGCCCAGGGGATACGTTTCCGGCATCTTCGGCAAGTGGCACCTGGGCTGCCGGAAGAAGTTCCTGCCCCTCCAGCAGGGTTTCGACGAGTACTTCGGCCTGCCCTACTCCAACGACATGTGGCCCGTGGACTACGACGGGACCCACCTCTCCAAGGAGCATCCCGGGAGCAAACCTTGGAAGCTCCGCTACCCGGAACTGCCCCTCATCGAGGGAAACAGGAAGGTCGGCGAGATCCGCACCCTGGAGGACCAGGGGAAGTTGACCACCCTCTATACGGAGCATGCCGTACGGTTCATCGAAAAACACAAGGACCGGCCTTTCTTCCTCTACCTTGCCCACTCCATGCCCCACGTGCCGCTCGGGGTCTCCAGGAAGTTCAAGGGGAAGAGCGAGCAGGGGATGTACGGCGACGTGATCATGGAGATCGACTGGTCCGTGGGGCAGGTCCTCCAGGCCCTCGAGGACAACGGCCTGGACGAGAAGACCCTGGTGATCTTCACCTCCGACAACGGCCCCTGGCTCAACTTCGGCAACTGGGCGGGAAGCGCCGGGCCGCTGAGGGAGGGCAAGGGAACGATCTGGGACGGCGGGGTGCGGGAGCCCTGCATCATGCGCTGGCCCGGAAAGATTCCCGCCGGGACGGTCTGCGACAGAATGGCCTCCACGATCGATCTCTTCCCGACCTTCGCCTACCTGGCGGGGGCCAAGCTCCCGGACCACAAGATCGACGGGGTGAACATCTGGTCCTTGATGAAGGGCGTGCCCGGGGCGGAGCCGAGGAAGGAATACGCCTTCTACTATCGCATGGGGAACGGTTGGCAGCTCCAGGCGGTCCGCAAGGGCAAGTGGAAGCTTCATTTCCCCCATCCCTACCGTTCCTACGAGGGGATGCCCAGGGGACGCGACGGCCGGCCGGGGCCCACCAGGACGCGGCGGACGCCGCTGGTTCTCTACGACATGGAGGCGGACATAACCGAGAGGAAGGACCTGTCCAGGAAATACCCCCGGGTGGTGAAGGAACTGGAAGCCCTGGGCGAGAAGTTCCGGAAAGACCTGGGGGACATCGGGCGAAAGGGCAAGGGCGTCCGCCCGCCGGGAAGGATCTGAGCCCCGAAATAAGCGGAAGGGATCCTTCCGGGCCGCCGTCCGCCCGCGCCGCCCGGGGCGGCGCGGGCTCCGGCGGTCCCTACTTCAGGACCTGGAATTCTCCGGCCAGGGGAAGGTCGCGGGAGGAATTGCCAACCAGGACCCGGAAGGCGCCGGGTTCCACGATCCAGCGCTTGAGCCTGGGATGGAAGAATTCCAGCTCCCGCCTTCCGACCCGGAAGGTGACGGTCTTCTCCTCGCCCGGGGCAAGGAAGACCTTCTTGAATCCCTTGAGTTCCTTCACGGGTCTTGGAACGGAGGCCTTCACGTCCTGGATGTAGAGCTGGACCACTTCCGCGCCGGGGCGGGCGCCGGTGTTCTTCACCTTCACCGATACCTGGAGGAATCCTCCGGCCCGGATTTCCTTGGAGGAGAGTTTCAGGTCCGAGATGTCGAAGGTGGTGTAAGAGAGGCCGAAGCCGAAGGGGAAGCGCGGCTCCCGTCCCAGCTTGTCGAACCCCCTGTAGCCCACGAAGATCCTTTCCTTGTAACAGGTCTTTCCGTCCTTGGCGTGGTAGTAGGGGGAGCTTGGGTTTTCCTCCCACGTTTTCGCGTAGGACGCCGGGAGCTTGCCCGAGGGGTTCACGTCTCCGAGCAGGATCTCCGCCAGGACCCTTCCCCCTTCCTGGCCCGGATACCAGGCTTCCACCAGGGCGGGGACCTTGTCGATCCAGCCCTCCATCGCCACGTTTCCCCCGCTGAAAAGGAGGACGATGGTCCGCTTGTTGGCGGCCGCCACGGACCGGATCAGTTCCTCCTGGCCTTCGGGCAGGGCGAAAGGCCTGTCCCGCCCCTCCCTTTCGATCTTGGGCCCGAAACCGACGCAGACCACCGCCGCGTCGCAGGCCTTGGCCAGGCGGACCGCCGGCGAGCCGCCTTCCGGGGAGAGGAGGCCCCAGCCGAAGCGGAGGACACCCCGACCGGCCTTCTGGAAGTATTCGATTCGGATCGGGTAATCACGGCCTCCTACCAGGGCGGCCTTGGCGGTCCTTGCCCGGGGGCCGTGGTCCGACCAGTCGTCCAGGAGGGGCTTGCCGTCCAGGAAGATCCGTGCGCCGTCGTCGGAGCGGAGAACGAAGAGGTAGGTCCCGGATTTTTCCGGCGTGATCCACCCGCTGAACCGGGCGGAGAAGTTCTTTTTCGGCACCCCTTTGACGGGATGCTTGATGAAATCGAAGTCCATCCTCCAGGCGGTCTTCTCCGTGATGGGATCGCCCTGGAGGAGGATGTTTCCGAAGTATTCGGCTTTCAGGCCGCGGAGCGAGGCGCCTGGTTTGCCGCGGTGAAAAAACCGGGCGTTCTTGACCAGGGTGTTCTCGTCCACAGGCGGGATTCCCCTGTCATAGTAGATCTCCACCCCGGGGCCGGCGGCCTCGGTGAGGCCTTCCAGGACGCTCGTCGCCCGGAAGGGGGTGGTGAAGGCGCTCCCGCCCCCGCCCCATACCGCCGGGTGGGCCATGGGTCCCAGGACCGCGATGGCCCGGACCTTGGAGCGTTCCAGGGGAAGGGCCTCTCCTTCGTTCTTGAGGAGAACGATCCCCTCCCGGGCGATGGAGAGGGCCGCCTGCACGCTCTTGGGGTCGTACTTGGGGATGGAGGGGATCTCCTGGGGACGGTCCAGGAAGCCGAACTGGATGATCTTGCGCAGGATCCGGCGGACCTTGTCGTCGATCAGGCTTCGTGGAACCTTGCCGTTCTCGATCGCCGGGATCAAGGTCTTCCGGTTCATGTATTTGCCCGAGGGCATCTCCAGGTCCAGGCCCCCGAGAGCCGCGGCGATCCCGTCGTGGGTGGCGCCCCAGTCGGACATGACGATGCCGTCGAATCCCCACTCCTTTTTCAGGATCCGGTTGTTCAGGAAAGGGTCCTGGGTGCAGTGGACGCCGCCTACAAGGTTGTAGGCGTTCATCACGCATCCCACGTGCCCCTCGGTTACGGCCGCCCGGAAGGCCGGGAGGTAGATCTCCCGCAGGGTTTCCTCGTCCACCTCGGAGGAAACATGGTACCGGTCGTATTCCTGGTTGTTGCAGGCGTAGTGCTTGACCGTGGCGAGCACTCCCTGGGACTGGACCCCCCGGACCCAGGGAACCACGATCCGGGACGCCAGGTATGGATCTTCCCCAAAGTATTCGAAGTCCCGCCCGCAAAGGGGCCCCCTGTAGATGTTCACCCCCGGTCCAAGGAGGATGTGGACCCCCCTGGCGCGGCACTCCCGGCCCAGGGTCTTGCCCAGGAGGTTCGCCGCCTCCGGGTTCCATGTGGCGGCCAGGCAGATGCCGCCCGGGAGGGCGGCGGCCTTGCCGTAACACCGGCAGCCCGTGGGGCCGTCGGACATCTTGATGGCCGGGATCCCGAGCCTGGGGATGGGCCGGATGTAGAACCCCTTGTAGCCGCCCAGGTAGTCGATCTTCTCCTCAAGGGTCATCCTCCGGAGGAGGTCGTCCACTCGTTTTTCCACGGGCGCCTTGGGATCCTTGTAGATCTGGGCCCTGGGGGCCGGCGTCCAGGAGAGAAGGGCAAAGAGGGCCAACCAGGGGACCGGGGTCCGGGCTGAAGATGGGGACATGTCTGCCTCCGGGAAGAAAGAGGAAAAGAAAGATTTATCAAGCCGGCCATCCCGCCGGATAGAGGGAAGGGCCGAGGAGAAGGATAAGGGTAGAGGTGGGCGGGAAAGGAAGCAATCCAGGGGGGGAAGGGAGTATTCTTTTTTTATGAGCCCGGCTCGGACTGCGAAGAAGGGGTCCTTCTGGATCCTCTGGTGGGTCCCGGCCCTGCTGGGGGCCGGTCTCTTCCACTTCGCCGCCCTGGACCGCCTTCCCCCGGCGGTCTGCTACGACGGGGCCACCCTGGCCTGTTTCGCCTCCAACCTGGCCCGGGGAAAGCAGGCCTTCTTCGGGCTGGACCGGATGGCCGGGGTGGGGGAATACCGGCGGACCTGGGCGGAGGCCACCCTTCCCGCCTCGGCTTGCACGGTCCTGGCGGCGAAACTGGCTGGGATTCCGCCGGAACGGATGGACCGGGCGGAACTCCTCTTCGAGTCCTGCGCGGCCTACATCGCCTGCCTGTTCCTGGGAATCCTGGCCTGGGCCGTCACGGGGAGTTCCCTGGCAGGGGCCGCCGCCCTCCTGGCGCTCGCCGCCACGCCGGGGCATTTCCTCTACGCCCGGGCAGGCCCCCACCTCTTCGCCCTTCCCCTGCCTTTCTGGACGGGGGCGGCCCTCTTCCTTTGGATGG
>JALUZX010000759.1 GCA_027011425.1 Planctomycetota bacterium | reverse complement strand
GCTCCCCAACCAGACCCCCTTGAGTTGGAATGCCTGGCGCCCGGTCCAAAAGGGAAAGAACCTCTACTTCTGCGTATCTTTCGGATATCCGGGGCGTCCGGAAATCTGGAGGACCGACGGCACCCCGGCCGGAACCGGCCTGGTGACCCGAAGAGGAGTCTTGCCCTCCTCCTCCTGGACCGATCCCACCCCGGCGGGAAACCTGGTCTTCTTCGGGGGCGGGGGTCCCGCCCTGGGCGAGGAACTCTGGGTCACCGACGGCACCGACAAGGGAACCCGCCTGGTCAAGGACATCGCCCCGGGAATGTCCAGTTCCTCCCCCCTCTACATCACCTCCCTCGGCCGGGGCAGGGTCGCCTTCTCCGCCCGGACATCCAGGGAAGGCCGGGAGCCCTGGGTGAGCGACGGAACCGCCGCGGGCACCTACCTCCTCCGGGACATCTACCCCGGCGTGAAGGGAGCGAATTCGTCGCCCCAATTCATGACGGACTTCTACGGGCGGTGCTTCTTCTCCGCCCGGGAGCCCGCCCACGGCCGGGAACTCTGGGCCAGCGACGGGACCCCCGGGGGCACCGCGCTCTTCAAGGACGTCACGCCCGGAACACTCGGGTCATACCCTTATTGCATGTTCACCTTGCGGGACAAGTTTTTCTTTTATATCCCCTATCCGGGAATTCCAGGCCTGCGGGCCACAGACGGAACCCCGGGGGGGACCGCGCGGATTTCCCCCGTTCACCTCGTCACGTGGATGCAGCCTTTTACGGTGGGAAAAAAGGCCCTCTTCCTCGGAGTAGACTCGGTCTACGGAGTCGAACCGTGGGTCACCGACGGAACGGCCAAGGGGACCATGCTTCTCAAGGACACCGATCCCGGTTCCAGCTACCCCAAAAGTTTCGAGTCCGCCGTTTCGGGAGACCTTGTCTTCTTCGCCATGGGCCCGTGGAAAAAATACGCGTTGTGGGTTTCCGATCTGACGCCGGCAGGGACGAAGCCGGTCGCGAAGGACCTGGAGCGAATCGACCGCCTGGTCGTCCTGGGAAACAAACTTCTCTTCCAGGGGAGAAAAAATTCCCGGCACGGAACCGAACCCTGGGTCTCCGACGGGACCCCCGCGGGAACCCATGAACTCCTGGACCTGGCGCCGGGCTCCCGGGACGGGGGGTTCCGCGCACCCTTCGTCCTGGGCAAATACGCCTACTTCTTCGGCACCGACGGGAAGACCCTTCCCGCCGGGTCTTACGGGCTCTTCCGAACCGACGGAACGGGGCCAGGCACGACCAGGGTGGGAAAGAAGACCTTTGTTCTCCATCCCTACAAGAGCTACTCCCTCGGAAAAAAAGCCCTCTTCTGGGCCAAGGACTGGAACCACGGTTTCGAGCCCTGGGTCACCGACGGCACGGCCGCCGGGACCCGCCTGCTTCGGGACCTGGTTCCCGGTCCCGAGTCCACAGGTCCCATCGCCTTCCTGAAAACGGGAAAGCGAAAAGGAATCTTCGTCCTCCAGGGCTTCCACGGAATCCACCCCCTCCTGGTCACCGACGGCACACCAAAAGGTACCTTCTTCCTCCC
>JALUZX010000758.1 GCA_027011425.1 Planctomycetota bacterium | reverse complement strand
CGTTTCCATAAGGGTGAGCGCCGCCGCCTCCTCCGCCGGCTCCTCCCAAAAGGAAGAGGTCCTGGGAGGAAACGCCCTTGACCACGGGAAGGACAGGGAAGACCCGCCCCGGCTTGGCTGGAAGGCCGCCTTCGTTGAACGAGAAAGGATTGAGAACTGAAACGACCCGGCCCGCCGTCCCTGGGAGAAAGAGGGAACCTCCTCCTCCCCCGGCCGCCACCTGGCGGCAGAGCCATTTGCCCTGGACCTGCTCGTAACGGACGTCTTTTCTCTTGCCGCTCTCTGGAAAGCCCGGCGCACCGGCGCCCCCTGTGCCCAAGGCCTCCTTCCAGCGGGGGTGCCCCAGGGGAACCCACACGTCCTGCCCGGGAAAACCCCTGACCCTGCTGAAGAAAGGTTGGCCCCCGCCTTGGCCCCCGCGGCCTCCTCCGGGCCCACCCTGGGCGCCTTCCTCCCCGCGGGGCACATAAGGATGGCCGTCGTGAGGCCTGGCGTCCTGTCCGTCGCAGATCAGCTCTCCCCGAATCAGGGCGTCCCCAGCCACGTAGAGCCGGACAGGATTGGCCCCCTGGAAGATCACCTTGGAACCTTCGGGGATCTCGAAGCGCTGGAAGAAGAAGGTCCCGCTCCGCACCCGGATGGGCCGCCCCGAGTGGGTCCGGCTCCCGGGCCAGGTGGAATCTTCCGTGCGGATCACCAGGGTCTTTCCCCGGGGGGCGACGAACTCCCCAAGGACCCCCGGGCCGCCCAGCCGGCCCGGCCTGAGACCGGGGTTCCCCCCGTAGGCCCAGCTGGCACCCGTCGCCTCGGGGTCCACCATGGAGGAATCCCTAAAGCCTTCCTCCAGGACCAAGGGCTTCCCCCCGTAGGATCCCGTGGGAAGGGTCTTGGACCATGGGGCCATGGCCCGGCCAGAAAGGTCCTGGATCTCTTTTTTCAGGGTGATCCTGATCTCCCCCTGGGAGGGGAGGAGCCCCGCCGGGATCAGGGTGAGCTGGGTAGTCCGGTCCTTCTGGTCGAACTCGACCTCCGCCCGGGCGCCGATCTCCACCCATGCATCCCCGCCCCGGCGCCCTTCCAGAGCCCAGCCCGACCCGTCCACGAGGGTTTCGGGCCGGACGAACTCGCTGAACCGGACCACCACCAGCGAATCCAGGGGAGCGGGAGACTTGTCCGGCGAGAGCAAGGAAGCCTGGGGAGCTTTGCCGTCCGGGTCGGCCGGAGCCTTGGAGACTTCCACCAAGGCCCCCAGATCCTCGGCCAAGGAGACGCCGGCGGCCGACCGAAGGCCCCCGGCGGGAATCCGGAGTTCATATTCGGCCCCCGCCTCCAGGCCGAAGTCCAGGGTCTTGCCCGTCCATTTCACCAAGGGAAAGAAGGAGACCTTCGGGCCCTGCACCAGAAAAGTGCCCTGGGCCTTATCCGTCCCCCCGCTCTTCCTGAGGGAAAGGGTCCGATCCGTGACCGAGCCAGGGTCCACGTCCTGGTTGAAGGTGAAGACCAGGGGGAGATTGGGCGCGACCAGGCACCGCTCGTTGCCCAGGGTCAGGTCGCACCCCAGAGAAGTCCGG
>JALUZX010000757.1 GCA_027011425.1 Planctomycetota bacterium | reverse complement strand
AGGGAAGAAACCCCTTTCAGGCCGGCAGGAGGACCTCGAATGGCCTATCTGGGACTTGAGGAGCAGATTCAGGAAGTCCGGACCAAGGACCCCCGCTACCGGCGGGAAGCCTATTTCTTCCTCCTGGAAGCCCTGGATTACACCATCGACAGCCTGGGGCGCTACGACCTGGACGGCGAGGAGCGCCACGTGGAACCCAGGGAATACCTGGAAGGGATCCGGGAATACGCGGTCCTTCGGTTCGGGCCCCTGGCCGGCCTGGTCCTGAAGAGATGGGGAATCCGTTCCACCGCCGACATGGGGGAGATCGTCTTCAACATGGTGGACTGCGGCCTCCTTCACGCCCGGCCGGGCGACAGGAAGGAGGACTTCGAGGAGGTCTACGACCTGGAGGAGGCCTTCTCCCTCGGGTCCGCCACCCTGATCGACTGGGGCGACCTGGCCTGGGACTGAACGGGAAGCCCCGTTCCGGGTCGGCACGGGAGGCCCGGGCGCCCCGGGGAACTCGCTTTCGGCCTTTTCCTTCTCCCCGGCCCCCTGTAGCCTTTTCATCTTTCCCGAAAGGGTAGGAAGGGGAAGCGAGGAGCCTGGAGAGAAGGTTCTTTGCATGGGTGGAAGCAAGAGGCCGGCCACTCTGATCGAGAAGATCCTCGCCTCCCGCGCGGGCCGGGAGGAGGTGCGGCCCGGGGAGATCGTCGAGATCGGCGTGGACGCCCGGGTGGCCCGGGATTTCGGGGGCGCCAACGTGGTCCGCCGCCTGGAGGAGGCGGGGCTTGGCGTGGAGGATCCCTCGCGGACCTTCTTCACCCTGGATTGCAACCCCACGGGCTGCGACCAGGGATACGCGGCCAACCAGCACAGGATCCGGCTCTTCGCCAGGGCCCATGGAATCCGCGTCTTCGATATCAACAGGGGGATCGGGACCCACCTGGCCCTGGAGGAAGGCCTGGTCCGCCCCGGGGGAACCCTGGTCTCCACCGATTCCCACGCCAACATCGTGGGGGCGGCGGGGATCTTCGGGCAGGGCATGGGGGACCAGGACATCGCCTACGCCTTCGCCAGGGGGAAGGTCTGGTTCCAGGTGCCGCCCACGGTGAAGGTGGTCCTCCGGGGGCGCCCCGGGCCCCTGGCCTCGGCCAAGGACGTGGGCCTGGCCCTTCTCCGGAGGTTCGGCGCGGCCGGGCTTCTGGGGAAGGCGGCGGAGATCACGGGAGAGTGGGCGGAGGAGGCGGGCCTGGAGGCCAGGCTCACCGTGGCCTCCCTGGCCACGGAGATGGGGGCCATCGCGGCTCTCTTCGAGCCGAACGAGAGGATCCTGGAGGAACTGGGTCTTTCTGCGGGGGAGGGGATCGGCCCCGATCCGGGTTGTGGATACGAGGACGTGGTGGAGGTGGACATCCAGGACCTGGGCCCCCTGGTCTCCAGGCCGGGGAGTCCCCAGGACGTGGTCCCCCTCGAAGAGGTCCGGGGAACTCCCATCGATTCCGCTTTCATCGGATCCTGCACCAACGGCAGGCTTGGGGACCTCCGGGCGGCCCTGGAGGCCCTGGGGGGGAGGAGGGCCGCCCGGAGG
>JALUZX010000756.1 GCA_027011425.1 Planctomycetota bacterium | reverse complement strand
GGCCAGGGGATAGCCGGCCAGGTCGTAGAGCACCACCGAACTTCTTCCCGCCACCCGGGAGAGGATCTTGCTGTCCAGGGGAATCCCAAGGGCCAGGCTGATGGAGGCGCCCCCCTTTCCGCCCCCGCCTCGAGGGGAACGGTCCGGACCGAGAGGAAAGGCACGCCCCATCGCAACTGGAAGCTGACCCCGCTCAGAGGGGAGGCGGCTTCTCCCAGCCTCCGGGATTCAGGCCTGTCGTAGACCACGAGCGGCGAGTCCAGGGCCCCCAGGCCGGGGAGGAAGCCCAGATCGATCCGGAGAAAGGCCTCCTCGCCCCAATCGGAAGAGCGCAACTTCTGGAGTTCGCCCCGTAAAAATGCGGCGAGTTCCCCCGTCTTCCTGGGATCGAAGGGCGTCCCGGGAGGATACTTTTCGCGGATGGACTTGAGGACGGCCCGGAAGCGGACCTTGGCCTCCTCGGCCAGGCTCGCCTTCTGCTTGGCGTAATGGTCGAGCACGGTGCGCAGTTCCCCCCGCAGCCGGTCCATCTCCCGCTCCTTGTGCCCTTCTTCCAGGACCTTCACCAGGAAGAGGGAGAACAAAAGGAGGGGAAGGGCCGCCGCCAGGGAGAGGGACCCGACGAGCTTGGCCCTAAGGGTCCTAAGCTCCATCGACGCCTGGAGGAAGGAGACCACCAGGAAGGGAAAAGCCAGGGACGCCAGGAGAATCCCCACCAGGGTCAAGATCCTCCTGTAGGCCTCCAGGGAAGGATCACCTCCGATGACGGAGAGGACCGTTCCGGCCCAGCCTTTTCCCTTGAGGGGGACGAAGGCCTCGAAATCCGTCCGGGCCGGGGTGAGCCTGCACTTTCCCACCTGGACTTCCTGGGTCTCCAGGGCTTTCCTCCCACGCCTGGGCATCCGGGCCCCTTCCACGCTCACTCCGGGAAGGGTGCACCCGGGCTGGAGAATCCCGTCCCGGTAGAGAGCGAAGTGGTAGCCCCTCACCAGGGCGGCCGCCTCTTCCTTGAGCCCCACGGCGTCGCCTTCGGGCATGGTGCGAAGGGGCGAGGCTCCCCCCTCGGAGGGCATCAGGGCCTTCCTGAGGCCCAGGACCAGCCCCCATACGTGGATGGGATAGGGCCCCCGGTTGGTGAAGGACATCTTCGCCAGGCGGATCCTCCTGGGGAGGCGGTGAGACACGATCACCGAGAGCCTTTGCTCCTGGGGGGAGTCCAAAGGAGACCACCGAAAGGCGACCTCGGCGGAAGTCTCCCCTTTTTCCAAGGCCCCCAGCCGCTCGTTCTCCTCGGAAAGCTCGAAGAAGACGTGGTTCTGGTGGAGAAGCTCCCAGCCGATGGGTTTTCTCTTGGGATCGGCGGGAAGGAATTGAACCCGGGCCACCGCATCCTTGGGACTCACATGGGGGGCCGGGCTCTTCACGGACATCCCGGACAGGACGATCCAGGCCCTGTCCCAGCCGGGGGTATACGGAGAAGCGGGAAGTTTCCAGGTCTTCTCCTCGCCGGGCAGGAGGAGGGCCCCCGCGTCGGGGGGATAGTTCCCGTAGAGGTCCGTGGGCACCCCCGAGA
>JALUZX010000755.1 GCA_027011425.1 Planctomycetota bacterium | reverse complement strand
GGTTCCTCCTTGGACCGGACGCGCCGGGTCAGTCGAATTGAACGAAAACCAGTCCGTTCCGGATCTGGACCGGGTATCTCTCGAGGGGTCGCTTGGGAGGGCCCGAGATGGGGTTTCCCTTCCCGTCGAATACGCCCTGGTGGCAAGGGCAGTCGAAGCGACGTTTCTCCGGCCTGTAGAAGACGGTGCATCCCAGGTGGGTGCAGGTCGTGCTCAAGGCCAGAAGTTCGCCTTCCTTGGTGTGGATCAGGATGACCTTCCTCTTGGCCGGGTCGAGGATGGTCCGGGTCGAGCCCTTGGGCACCTGGGAGAGCTGGCAGACGAAGATGGGTTTGCCCTTTTTTTTGCGGACCGGGTAGAGAAACCCTCCCGCGAGGAGGGCCACGAATCCGCCCGCCAGGGCAAGGAGAGAGGCGACCGCCACGCCCAGGAACGAACGTCTCTTGATGGGCTCTGTTGTTTCCGTCACTTCCAGTCTCCCGGCAGGATAAAGAGGAAGGAAATATCCACGATTGTCAAAAGTCCGGGCAGGCGGAAAGTCCCGCCGCCGGAGATTGAGTTTAAGGCCATATTAGACGGAGAGAGGGAAGGAACAACAGAAAAAATCGAGCGAAAAACGGAAAAAATCTTCCGATTTCAACGGCCCTGCACGGCGCCCTTTCCACTACTTGACCACCAGCACGGGACCCGGGGCCCGGGAGGCAAGCCTCAGGGACGGCGCGCCCAGGAGCAGCTGGCGCACCTGGCTCTTGCGGCTCGTCCCCAGGGTGAGGATCGTGCTGGCGTCGGCCTTGGCCAGGATCCTCTTCTCGAAGGGGCCTTCCTCCACGCAGACCCGGGAGGGGATGGTCGCTTTTTCCAGGTAGCGGGAGGCCTTGTCCAGGACCTTCCGCGCGTCCTCCCTGGAGAAGCCTCTTTCGGTGACGGCGCATACCTCAAGAGGGGCGACCAGGACCTTGGCGATGCGGGCCGCCAGGCGCAGGGCCCTCCAGGAGGGGGGGGACCCGTCGAAGCATACGAGAAACTTGTATTCCCCCTCTTCCCATTTGCGGACCACCAGGACAGGCGGCTCGGTGAACTGGAGGACCCGGTAGATCTGCCGCCAGGACCTGGGCATCCCGAGAAAGATCATGCCGAAAGGCCTTTCCCGGGTTTCGATCACCACCTCTTCTTCCAGTCTCCCCTCTCTCAGGAGGAGCCGGAAGGTCTGGCCGTCCAGGCCGAGAAGTTCGCGCACCAGGGCGCCGTCCTTCCTCCGGTGGAGGGGGGCCCTGGTGATGGGCTCCCCTCCTTCGCCGACCATGACCATCCGGAAGGAGACCAGGTGTTCCTCCACCTGGGCCAGTTTCTTCATGGCCGCCGTCTCCATCTCCCACTCGTGGAGAATGTCCGCCGCCAGGTCGGTGTGGGATCGGAATTCCTGGCGGGAGCCGGGGGTCACGGCCAGGAAGGTCACGTTGGCCTCGAAACCCAGGCCCACGATCCCCACGAACCGCACCAGGTCCCGGGTGGAGACCTCGTCACCCACAACGGCCAGGAGTTCCACGCGCTCTCGTTCCCTTTCCTTGATTCCCATG
>JALUZX010000754.1 GCA_027011425.1 Planctomycetota bacterium | reverse complement strand
CCCCCATGGATTCAACTTCCCTCTCCAGGCAAACCGCGGCGTGGACGGCAGTCAGGGCGGAAAACTCCTCCTGCCTGGCATCTCGGGGGTGGTGGTGAAACGCAATGGCCCCCACCACCGAGCCGGGGAGCCCCCACAGTTCCATCAGGTAGCCCCCTACGGGCCCGTGGCTCACGCCGAACTCCTCTTCCTCCTGGGCGACGGCCCAGGAGGGATCTCCACCCGATGCATCCACAACCTTGGAGAACCGCTCCGGAAAGCCGCTCGCTAGGATCACCTTTCCGCAATCGGAGAGCAGGCCGGCGGTATACGCCTCCTCCGCAGCCTTTTTCTCCCCCGTCTCCTCCAGGGAGATCATCCGGGCCAGCTTGGCGACGAGAAGACTTTTGTCCCAGAGGAGGTCCAGCTTGAAACGCCGCAATAGTTCGGGGCTCAACTCCTGGAACACCTGGACCGTAAGGATGAGAGAAGTCACCGTGTTGAGGCCCAGCAGGTTCACCGCCACGGCGGGGCTGGTGACCTCCTGGCTCAAGCCGAAATACGCGGAGTTCACCAGCTTCAGGATCTGGGCCGTCATTCCCGGGTCCTTGGAGATCGCCTCTCCCACGTCGGCGAGGGAAGCCGTCGGGGAATTCACCTTTTCCATGACCTCGGTGTAGAGAGAAGGAAGGCTCGGGAGGGTGGTCATGCCACCGACGATCTTCTCCAGGTTCTCTTCCCGGAAGAGATCCTTGAAGACCTTGATGGACTGGATGGTTTTCCTTATCTCCTGTGGATCGGTCGGCTTGGAGAGGAACTGGTGGGAAGGCCCGACGGAGCGGACGATCTTCTCCTGGTCCGACTGGCCCGAAAGGATGATCCGGACCATGTTCGGGTATTTTTCCCGGACCGTGGAAAGGAGTTCCGCCCCGTCGATCCCCGGCATCCTCATGTCCGAGACGATGACGTCGAAAGGTTCCTTTCCCAGGATTTCGAGGGCCTCCCGGCCGTCCTTCGCGAAAGAGAGGCTCCATTCCTTCCGAAAAGGGCGAAGCATCCGCTTCAACCCTTCCAGGACCCTGCTTTCATCGTCAACGAACAAAACACGCAACTCCATGCCGCCTCCTTGCCGGGGTGGCCCGTTCAATTCAGGGACAAAAGAGCCGACGTCTACCCTCGCCTTTTCGGAAACACCCGGGGAAATCTTTATGAAAGGCGGATCGCCCGGGCCCGCGCGGCCCCGCCTCCGGAAGCCAGCCTCTTTTCCCCTTGTTTCCCGGCGGGAGCCAGGGAGGCGGGCGCGAAAGCGAGGGCGCTCACGAGCGAGTCCGGGACCTTCCCTTCGGGAAGGCGGCCCGGCCACCAGACGGATCGGGGGGATGCGGCCTCCCCTCGTAGAGCCTTTGCCTGACCCTCACCTGGGGCCTGCCGTGATCCCCCGAGGAAAAGAGGATTCTGGAGAAGAAGAGTCTGCCTCTCCCGTTCCATCGGTTGACACCTCTCGCTGGACCGCCGTAGGGTTGAACTTGGAGGAGAGAAGAAGCAGGAGCGCGAAGGTGGCGAAAAAACAAAAGAAGAGGAACAAGCCCAGGGCCGAAG
>JALUZX010000753.1 GCA_027011425.1 Planctomycetota bacterium | reverse complement strand
CCCACCACCCATTCGTCCGGGCTCCCGCCGGGTTGGTCACTTTTGTTGGGAGCCTGCCTCGAAAAGGAAGGCGGAACGTCCGGGGGACCTTGGAGTCGGTTCCCATCCGAGAATTCCGTTTGCGCCCTTTCGCCCTTGAATTAAAATTTTCCCGTCAGCCAAGGAGAAAGGTGGTCCCCAGTGAAGGAATCGGAACTGGCCGGCCTGGTGGAGGCGGGAATCCTTTCGGAAGAGACGGCCGAAAGGATCCGTGAGTCCCAACGGCGGAAGAAGGCCTTCCGGAAGGACAGGGTCGCTCTCCTTCTTGCCCTCCTTGGGGCCGCGCTCCTCGGCCTTGGGATCATCCTCCTCTTCGCCGCCAACTGGCGGCGGCTGGGCAAGACGGCCAGGCTGGCCCTGGCCTTCCTCCCCCTCCTCACCGGCCAGGGGCCTTGTCTTTATACTCTCCTCAGGAAGGAAGATTCCCCCGCGTGGAGGGAGGCTTCCTCGACCTTTCTCTTCCTCGCCGTCGGGGCGGCCCTCGCCCTTGTGGGACAGGTCTACCACACAGGCGGATACCTGGCATCCTTCCTCGCCCTCTGGATGCTCCTGGGACTTCCCCTGGTCTATCTCATGCGGTCGGGCACGACCGCTCTCCTCTACCTGGCGGGCATCTCCTTCACCACCAGGCCAGGGGTCTTTTCCTACCTGGGATTTTTCGCCTACCTGATCTTCCCGCTGCTTTTCCTGGCCATCCTTCCCTTCCTCCTGAAAGCCTGGAAGGAGCGGCCCAAAGGCGCCTTCACCCTGGCTTCCACCTGGGTCCTGGCGGCCTCTTTCCTCTGGGCCCTCGGGGAACCTGCCACGGCGGCGAGGGACTCCCTCTTTCTCGGCGTTGTCCAGACCCTCTTCTCGGCCTTCCTTCTCCTGGGGTTCCTGGGACCTTTCCGCGAAATTAAGGGAGCCAGGAACGGTCTCCTTTTTCTCGGGAATTCCGGCACCCTTCTTCTCTTCCTGTTCGTAACCGCCCTCAAGTTCCCGGAATGGGCCTTGTCCCCGGAAAAAGGGTTTTTCACCAGGTTTCCTTTCCAAGCGGCCCTCTGGGGATTCACCACCCTGGCGGCCCTCCTCTTGCTGGCCCTCTTTCTCTTCCAGCGCTCTCCCCGGGACCTTCCGCCCTTCGCCCTGGCCTTCCTGCTCCTGGACGCCCTCCTCCTGTTCCCTCCACCTCCCCCCGCCCGGACGGGCCTGCTCTGCGCCTTCCTCTTCCTTTCGGGATTCCGGCTCTCCTACACGGGGGCCATGAAAGGAAAACAGGGGCTCCTTGCCCAGGGTCTGCTGGTCATGATCACGGCGGCGGCTCTGGTCTTCTTCATGGATTTCCTTCCCTTTGCCGTCCGGGGGGCCGCCTTCTTGTTTGCGGGGGGCCTCTGCCTGGCTCCGGTGTTCCTGTTCCGAAAGAAGAGGAAGGTCCATGCCTAGGAAACCAGTCATCCTCGGCCTCTTCGGCCTCACCGCCCTCATCCAGATCGCCGTTCCCGCCGGGATCGCCTGGAAGAAGGAGACAGTCCTCCGTACGGGCAAGCTCTTCAAGTTCTCGGTCCACGGAAGGGATCCGCGGGATTTCTTCAAGGGCTCCTATATCCGTCTCTGGTTCACCCTCTGCGATCTTCCCGTGCCCCGGTCCGCGGTGGGAAAGAATGGGGACCATGTCTTCCTCGTCCTGAAAACCGACAAGGACGGCTACGCCGCCGTGAAAGCCGCCCTCCCGGAAAGGCCGACGGGAGCGGAAGACTACGTAAAGGCCCGGGTAGTCAAGGACTACCGGGGAATCTTCTTCCCCAGGTTCGAGTTCGACCGGTTTTACCTGGACGAAGAAACCGCGAAGAAAGCGGACGGCTTGGCCGGGTCCTCCCGGAGAGGGCCTTCCTACGCCCTGGTCCGGATCAAGGATGGAGACGCCGTCGTGGAAAACGTCGTCATCCAGGGCGTCTCCCTGAAATAACGGCCAGGCGATCGAGTCACTTCCTCCCCGGCAGGGCCAGGGCCCCCGCCAGGGCGAGGAACCCGGCGATTCCGCTCCAGAGGTAAGCCGCATCCAGGCCCCAGGAATCGGCCACGGCCCCCACGGCGACGACGGCAAGGGAGCGGACGGGGAACCCAAAGAAGAGAAAAATCCCGTTGGCCACGGCGGGCCTGCTTCCGGACTCTTCCTGGACCAGGGCCAAGAGAACGGGGTTGTCCGAGTAGGCAACGAGCCCCAGCAGAACCAGGCAGGGAAACATCAGCCACGGGGGGGAAAGGGCCAGGAAAACCATCAGGGCCGGCGAGAGAAAGGTAAGGACCGCCACCACCCTCTTTCTGCCCCACCGGTCCGAGAGGGTCCCCGTGAGGAGGGAACCCAGGGCGCTGGTGGCCCGAAGGATGGCCAGGGCCGCCCCGCCGAGCCAGAGCGAGCCCCCCCGGGAGATCACGAAAAGAGGAAGAAACGTCCCCAAGGCCTGGGAGAGAAAAGACTTGCCCACCACCAGGACGGCCAGCGGCGCAAGCAACCGCACCAGGGGTTTCCAGGACTCCCTCTCCTTTCGCCGGCCCTCCCCATGGCCTGCCTCGCGGGCCAGGGGGCGGGTGGCCCGCCAGACCAGGAAGGAGCCCAGGAAGGCCAAGGGAAGGAGAAGGGGCAGGCCGCCGGGCCCGAAAAGCGAGACCGCCGCCAGACAGAGAAGGGGGCCCGCCGACCGCGCTCCTTCGCCGGCAAGCATGAAAAAGGACATGCCCAGGCCCACGCGCCCCCGGGAAACCCGGGCCAGCACCACCGGGGCGGGAACGTGCCAGAGGGCCGAACCCACCCCTCCCAGGAGCAGAACCAGGGCCAGCAAGGTTTTGGAGGAGGCAAGCCCCAGCAGGGTCATGGAGCCCGCCGTGACAAGGGGCGCCGCCGCGAGAAACCAGCGCATGCACACCCGGTCGGCCAGGATTCCGAGAAATGGATTTCCAAGGGAAGGAACCCGCTGGAAGATGGAGAGGGCGCCGGCGACCTTGCAGCTGAGAGAGAGTCTCTCCCTCAGAAGCGGAAGGAGGGGGGGAAAGAAGGAGCTGAAGACGTCGTGCAGGAAATGCCCCGCCGCGATGGCCAGGGTCGGCCCCCAGAGGTATCCCTTCCCGGGTTTCGACGGCATCCCGCTCACAGGCAAGCCCGCTTCGGACAGGGTTCCTACATGAGGCCCTTGTAGAGGCCGCCGTCGATCAGGATGGTGGCCCCGGTGACGTAGGAGGCCTTCTCCGAGCAGAGGAAGGCCGCCAGAGCGCCAAGCTCGTCCGGGTCTCCCATGCGGCGCAAGGGAACCTCCCGGAGAAGGCCCTCCCGGACCTTTTCCGCCTCCCCGCCGGCCGCCCCGGCGCGTTTCTCCAGGAGGGACCGGGCCCGCTCGGTGTCGAAATACCCGGGACAGAGGTTGTTCACGGTGATCCCGTAGGGCCCGACCTCGCCGGCCAGGGTCTTGGCCAGGGAGACCAGGGCGGACCGGAACGAATTGCTGAGAACCAGGTCCGGGCTCGGCTGCTTCACCGTGATGGAGGTGAGGTTGAGGATCCTGCCCCACCGGGATTGCTTCATCCCCGGGAGGACTCTCTTCACGGCGTGGATGACGGGGCGAAGCAAAAGCCCGAAGGCCTCCTCCCAGGCCTCCTCGGGCAGGCTCTCGAAGCTCCCCGGCGGCGGGCCGCCGGCGTTGTGGAAGTAGATGTCCACGCCCCCCCAGGCGGCCAGGGCGTCGTCGATCCAGGCGTCCAGCCGGGAGAGATCCCGCACGTCGCAGGAAAGGGCCCGAACCTCGGCGCCGGTCTCCCTCTCGATCCGCCTCCGGGCCTCCTCCAGGGGCCCCTCTTCGCGGGCGCAGATGGAGACCCGCGCTCCCTCACCGGCCAGGGCCCTTGCCGCGGCGAACCCCAGTCCCCTGCTCGCTCCGCCTACGAGGGCTCTCTTTCCTTCCAGGCCCAGGTCCATGGGGGTTTCCTCCTTTGCGGGAGTTCAAGAAAGACTCCACCCTCCTCAGCCGCTCCGCCGCCCGCTTCCTCTTGGAAGGGGACAAGCGGACCTTCCCAAGGAGTCTGCGACTTTTCTCCAGGAGTTTCCAGGACCCGGCCTTCTCCCCCTTCCGCACCAGGATCTCCGCCAGGAAAAGGAGGGCCTCCGGGTCCCTCTCCCGGGTGAGGGCGACAGCTTTTTCCGCCGCCCGGATATCTTCCCCGGAAGGGATTCCCGCCCCCGGGAGAGCCCCGCCGGCGTGAAGCTCCGCCAGGGTGAACCAATCCCACAGGGACTCGGGATCCTTCTTTAGCCACCGCAGGATCTCCTTCCTCGCGTCGGCGGGCCTTTTCAGGTCCTTGTAGATCCGCACCAGGTTCTTGTGGGAGATCGTGAAATCCGGCTCCAGGGAGGCCGCCTTCTCCATGTGGGGCAGGGCCTCCTGGAATCGCCCCAGCCGGGCCAGGGTGGTCCCCAGGTTGAGATGGTACCTGCCGTTTTCCGGCGACCTCTCCAGGGCCTCGCGGAACCAGTAGAGGGCTTCCTCCGGGTTCTTCCTGTAGAGCAGGCCCATCCCGTTGTAGGCGTCTCCCCTGTCCGGATCCGAGCGTATGAGCAAACGGTAGTGTTTCTCGGCTTCCGCCGCCTTCCCCAGCTTTCTTTGGGTCCAGGCCAGGTTGGCCCGGACCCTGTAATTCCGGGGATCCAGCTCCAGGGCCTTCCCGAGAGAAGACGCGGCATCCTCCAATCTCCTCCCCGCCATGTAGAGGAGACTCAGGTTCATCCAGGGAGACACGTATTCCGGCCTCAACTGGATGGCCTTCTTCAAGCACTCCTCCGCTTCCTCCCGCTTCCCGGCCTGGTAGAGATTGAGCCCCAGGTTGTTCCAGGCCAGGGCGAGACCCGGGTCTTTCGAGATGGCCTTCCTGTAGAACGTAATCGCTTCCTTCCGGTCTCCCTCACGGGAGGCCAGGGCCCCCAGGTGGTTGTAGATCGCCGCCGCCGTCCTGGGATCTTTTCCGTTCCGGGCCAGGTCTTCCCGCAGAGCCGCCCGGGCACGGTCGAATCTCCCGAGGCGGACAAGGCAGTAGGCCTGAAGCCGGTAGAACGGATGGTCCAGCCACCCCTTTATCCTTCCCTGGGGCTCCAGGACCTCCAGGGCCCGGGCCGGGTCGAGGGGGGCGAGGGCCGTGGCAAGGAAGAACCGGGCGTAGAGTCTCCGGGGCCAGAAAGTTTCCAGGCCCATGGCGGCCTCGCGCGCCGCACGGGAAGCCCGGTCCGCCGCCTTGCCCGCCTCGCTCGCCTTGAAGGCCAGGGCCGCAAGCTGGTAGAAGAAGAGGGCCCTCGGCCTGGAAGAGAGAAGGATCGCCCGCTCCGTGTTCTCGATCGCCCGGCGGTAATCGGATCCCGCCAGGGACCAATCCGCGCGCCTTCCCGCCTTCAAACCCTCCAGGAAGTAATCCATGGAAGAGGCGTTCCCTTCCGGGAAAGGAGCCTTCCCCACCCTTTTTTCCTCTTTCCCGACCAACCCGCCCTGGAGAAGCCGGGAGGCCAGCCGGACTTCCCGGTTGCCCGGGTCCAGGGCCCGGGCCTCCGCCAGGAGGCGCGCCGCCCTGCCCGGATCCTCCTCCATCACGAGGAAGGCGATCCCCAGCAGGTCCTCCAGTTTCTCTTTCTTCGCCGCTTCCTGGGCCAGCCGGATCTCCCCTTGTTTTCTCAGGAGGTAGATCCCCATCCCTCCAAGAGAGGGGACCGCCAGGACGAGGAGAAGGGCCAGGGAAGCCTTCCAGGGCTCGCGCTTCACCCACTTCCTGGCCTTGGAGGCGAGCGTGGGCCGCCGGGCGGAGACGGGCCTGTATTCGAGGAAGGCCCGGATGTCCGCGGCGAAGGCCCCCGCCGCCGGGTAGCGGCGGGAAGGGTCCTTTTCCAGGGCCTTCAGGACC
>JALUZX010000752.1 GCA_027011425.1 Planctomycetota bacterium | reverse complement strand
GGGGCCCTTCCCACCCTTTCCTTGCTGGAAGAGTCCCTGGAGAAACCGGGCCGGTGGACTCTTCTGGCCGGTGGAGAGAATCTGCCTCTTACCGGGGCGTGGGTCCGGGCCGGGGCCGGGTATCTCCTGGTGGCCCGTCCCGATCCGGTCACGGCGGACGAAATGTGGCATTTCTCCTTCCGGGATTTCCCCTGGGACGACCTCCCCATCCTTTACCTGACTTCCCAGGACGAGTTCAGGAATTCCCTTGAGGAAGTCAAGGCCATGGCGGGCCTCCTCAAGAAGAGGGAGACCTACCTCCGGAACCTGCTCGACACCATCCCGGTGGGCGTCATCCTTGTGAACCAGGGGACCCGGACGGTGGTGGGGGTGAATTCTTTCGCCCTGGGATTGATCGGGGCGGAAACCCCCCGGAATGTTTTGGGCAAGCCGTGCGCCCTCTTCTGCCGCTACAGGGACGGACTCTGCCCCTTCCTGGACGAGGGAAAGGACCTGAACAAGGAAGAGACGATACTGAGGCGGCTGGACGGGAGCACGATTCCGATCCTGAGAAATATCTCGGCCGTGGAGATGGAGGGAAAGGAATATCTCCTTGTCAGTATTATCGACCTACGGGAGAGGAAGGCACTGGAAAGGAGGGTTCTCCAGGCCCAGAAGATGGAGTCCGTGGGCCGTCTCGCCGCCGGGGTGGCCCACGAGATCAATACGCCTCTCCAATTCGTTGGGGACAACCTCCGGTTTCTGAAAAACGCCGCGGCGGGCCTCTTCCGGGCCTTGGAGAGAGTCCGGGAACTCCTTGCCGCCCGCGGCGGGGAGGGCCTGAAGGAATTCCAGGAATGCGTGGAGGAGTGCGACCTGGATTTCCTGGAGGAAGAGATCCCGGACGCCCTGGACCAGTCCCTGGAAGGGTTGGGGCGGGTCCGGAAGATCGTGGAGGCCATGAAATCCTTCGCCGAGCCCCGCAAGGGCAGAAAGGCCCCGGTGGACGTCAACGAAGAGGTCCGGAAAGCCGTCATGCTCTCCCAGGGCCAATGGGGAGGATCGGTGGATGTGGAGACGGACCTGGCGCCTGACCTGCCCGAGGTTTTGGGATACAACACGGAACTCCAGCAGACTTTCCTCATTCTCCTTTCCAACGCCATCCAGGCCGTGAAGGCCAGGATCGAGGAGGAGGGGCCGGAGGAAGGAACCGGGAAGGTCCGGATCCGGACCCGGCCGGCGAAGGGGGCCGTGGAGATCCAGGTGGAAGACGAGGGAACGGGGATCCCCGAGGACCTCCGGGACCGGATCTTCAACCCCTTCTTTTCCACCAAGGGGGTGGGCATCGGCTCCGGAAAGGGGCTGGCCTACGCCCAGTCCGTCGTTGCCGGCGCCCACGGCGGGGAGATCTTTTTCGCGTCCGAAGAAGGCAAGGGGACGACCTTTACGGTCCGCCTCCCCCTGGACCCGGATTGAGTCGGGCCGTCAGACCTTCAGGCCCGCCTCGAACCCCTCCCATACGGCATCCAGGATTTCCCTGGGTTCCCGTGCGTCTCCGACGACGAACACCCCCGGTCTTCCCCCGATCTCCCGGGCCAGCCTGTTTTCGGGTTCCAGCCCCAGGGCGATGACCACCGTCTCCGCCGGGAAGGCCCGCTCCGGTTCGCCCTCCCTTTCCGGCCAGGGCCTTGCGAAGACCGTGGTGTTGCCCTCCTTGTCGGTCTGGAAGCGGGTGATGGCGTATCCCGTGAGGATCTGGACCCCTTCCTTTTTGAGGCGTTCGAGGAAGACCGCCGCCGGAAGGGGGTCCATGGAGGCGGCGAGCTCCGGCTTGCGCTTGACGGCGGTCACCTCCACGCCCTGGCGGGCCAGGAATTCCGCCGCTTCCAGCCCCACCGTCCCTCCGCCCACGACGAAGGCCGTCCTGGTGGAGACCCGGCTCTTTCCTGCCAGGATGTCGTAGGCTGTGGTCCACCGGGTCTCTTCCAGGCCGGGAAGGCCGGGAATCCGGGGGCGGCCCCCCGTGGCCAGGACGACGGCCTGGGGATCCAGCTCCTCGATCAGGTCCGCCGTGACTTCGACCCCCAGGCGGACATCCACCCCGGCCCTTTCCATCATGAGGGCCTGCCACTTTACGAAGTCGGCGAATTCCTCCTTTGTGGGGACCTTGGCGGCAAGGAAGATCTGGCCTCCCAGGCGGTTCTCCTTTTCGAAGAGGGTGACCTGGCGGCCTCTCCACGCGGCGACGAGGGCGGCCTCCATACCGCCGGGTCCGCCGCCCGCCACCAGGACACGCTTGGGCGCGCCGGTCTTTTCGATCCGGATCTCCCCCTCCCTTCCGGTGAGAGGGTTGAACATGCAGGATGTGCCGCGGGCCTTCCGCAGTTCGAAGAGGCATCCCTGGTGGCAGGCGGCGCAAAGGAGGACGGCCTCCTCGTCTCCCTCCTCCACCTTGCGGACCCAGTCCGGATCGGCGAGAAAGGCCCGCCCAAGGCCCACCAGGTCGGTCTGTCCCTCCCGGAGGGCCTCCTCGGCCACCTGGGGAGAACGAATCCGCCCGGCCGTGATCACGGGAATGGAGACGTTCTTGCGGATCTCCGCGGCCGCCGGGAGGAGATGGGCCTTGGGGGTCCCGATGGGGTAGAGGCAAAAGGGCGGCGTTTCGCACATGGTTCCCGAGGAGACGCTCAGGGCGTCCGCGCCGGCTTCCTCGAGCCGCCGGGCGAGCCGGAGGGCGTCGTCCAGGGTCATGCCGCCTTGGAAGTGGTCCTCGGCGTTCATCCGGACCACCAGGGGAAAGTCCGGCCCCACCCTGTCCCTTACGGTCTGGAGGATCTCCCGTCCGAAGCGGAACCGGTTTTCGAAATTCCCCCCGTATTCGTCGTCCCGCTTGTTTGTGTGAGGCGAGAGGAACTGGTGGACCAGGTAGCCGTGGCTGAAAGGGATCTCCAGGGCGTCGAATCCGGCCTTCTTCGCCCTCTCCGCCGCCGCGGCGAAGGCCTCCACCAGGTCCTGGATCTCCTTCTTCTCCAGGGGGCGGGGGACGGCCTTGTTGGCGGGACAGGGCACGGCCGAGGCGGAGACCAGGTTTTCCGGGGAGACCAGCTTGGGATTGGCCGCCCGGCCCGCGTGGTTGATGTGGGCCATGATCCGCCCCCCGGCCTGGTGGACCGCCCCGGCAAGCCGCTCCAGGCCGGGGAGGAAAGAGTCGTCGTAGATCCCGAGCTGGGAGGGGATCTCCTTTCCGTTGGGTTGGACATACATGGGCTCCGTGGTGAGGAGGCCCGCCCGGCCCTGGGCGCGGCGGACATAGAAGGCCAGGTGCCGGTCCGTCGCCTGGCCGTCTTTTCCTGCATAGCCAAGCTTGACCGTGGTCATGACCACCCGGTTGGGAAGGGCCAGGGAGCCGATCCGGGCGGGTTGGAGAAGAAGCGGGCGCGCCATGGGGCCCTCCTTTCGGTTCGACCCTGTTTCTTCCGCGGGCAGAAAAACCTGACAAAAAAGGCAAGTTAAGGGGCCCGGCACCGGGGCGCAAGGCCGCCTCGGAGGGCGCCGGTGGTACCGGATCGAGACAGTCCTGCCCGGGATCGGGGCTTCCTTGCCAAGGAATCGCTAGGGAAAGGGTAGACTTTGACGGCTCTTTTTCCTTTTTCCTTTTTGTCGCCCCCGGCGATCAGCATCCAAAGAACATCATCTTTTCTCGTCTTTCTTCCCTTCCAAGGAGGTTCTTTCCCCATGTCCAAGAAAACTCTCGTCTTCGCTCTCCTCCTGGGAGTGTCCTTCCAGGCCGGAATCTTCGCCCAGGTCATCCTCGAGAAGCCGGGCGATCCCCCCGGCAAGCCTGCGCCGAGAAGCGGCTACGGGCCCACCGCCGCGGGCAGGTCCATCGTGAAATACGGGCCTTTCGAAAGCGTCCAGGTCAACGTGGACAGGTTCGGCCGCAACATCCGTGGCGACGCAGCCAACGAGCCCTCCATCGCCATCGACCCGACGAATCCAAAAAGGATCGTGATCGGCTGGCGCCAGTTCGACACGGTGCATTCGAATTTCCGGAAGAACGGGTATGCATGGAGCCACGACGGCGGCAAGACCTGGACCTTCCCCGGGCCGATCCAGAAGAACCTCTTCAACAGCGATCCCGTCCTGGACACGGACGTGAAGGGGCGCTTCTACTACCTCTCCTACCCGGGCGGGCGGACCCTCAAGCTCTTCCGTTCCTTCAACGGCGGCGTCTCTTTCACTGGGCCCACCTACCTCACGGGGGGGGACAAGGCCTGGATGCTGGTGGACAAGTCCTCCTCCATCGGCCGGGGGAACATCTACGTCATCTGGCAGGTCCTCCACGGGCCCAGGACGTTCGTACGTTCCACCAACGGCGGAGTCTCCTTCTCCTCTCCCGTGCGGGTCCCCTACTACCCGACCTTCGGGACCCTCGCCCAGGACAAGGCCGGGACCCTCTACGCCTTCGGGCTCTACCGGCAGTATTTCAGCCGTTTCGTCCTGGCGAAATCCGTCAACGCCAAGGATCCCAAGCGGACCCCGACTTTTTCGGCCAGGTTCGTGAACATGGGGGGGAGCATGGGCTTCGGCGGCACGCCCAATCCCAGGGGCCTCCTGGGCCAGGCGCAGGTCGTGGTCGATCCCACCCGGAGGGGATACGTCTACCTGCTTTGCTCGGTGAATCCTCCCGGGAGGGACCCCATGGACGTGCACTTCGTGCGGAGCACCAACGGGGGAAACTCCTTCAGCGCGCCGGTCAGGGTCAACGACGATCCCTCGACTTCCTACGCCTACCAGTGGTTCGGAACCATCTCGGTGGCCCCCAACGGAAGGATCGATGTGGTCTGGAACGACACCCGCGGCTCCAGCGCCTCCTACTCCAGGCTCTACTACGCCTACTCCCTGGACGCGGGGAGGACCTGGTCCAAGAACATCCCCGCCACCCCCAAGTGGAACAGCCGGATCGGATGGCCAAGGCAGAACAAGATCGGCGATTACTACTGCATGCTCTCCGACAAGGCCAAGGCCAACCTGGCCTTCGCGGCCACCTTCAACGGCGAGCAGGACGTCTACTTCCTGACGCTCGGGGACTGCAACAAGAACGGCGTGCACGATTCCACGGACATCGCCAACGGGACCAGTTACGACGCCAACGGGAACCTGATCCCCGACGAGTGCGAGTATTGCCAGAAGAACCTGGGGAGCGGCGGGACGGCGAAGCTCTCCGTTTGCGGGGACGACCTCTCCAAGGCGGGAAGCAAGGCGACTCTGCTCGTAAAGAGCGGCGCCAAGGGGGCCCCGGTCTTCCTGGCCTTCTCCCTGAAGCGGCGCTCCTCTCCCCTGCCTCTTCCCTGGGGCGGCGCCCTGGTGCCCGACATCTCCGATCCCTCGGCCCTGGTGATCCTCATGGGATCCGCCGATTCCAGGGGATGGTATCACGTGACCTGGCCCGGCGGCGCCCGGGGAGTCTCCTCGATCTATACCCAGGCCTTCGCCGTCAAGGGGACGAACGTCCGGGTCTCCAACGCCCTGGAGGTCAAAGCAGGGTATTGATCTTCGCAAGGGCCGCAGGAGGCATATCCTTTTTTGTGAAGAGTCCGCCGGAGCCTGCGTCGCTAAAGCGACGCAGGCGAACGTCGGACAAGGGAGGGCTCCTGAACCCCTACAGGGGGATCTCCCCCCAGGCGATCTTTCCCAGGGGCGTGCGCGGGACCTTTTCCACAAACTTTGTGGACCGGATCCTCTGGAAGGGAAGAACCCCCTCGTTGAAGGCCCGGACCAGGCCCCGGGCCTCCTCTTCCGTAGCTCCGGAATAGACCAGGACCAGCTCGCTCCCGAGCCTTTCGTCGGGCCGGGCCGCCAGGAGGGCCCGGCCCGGAAAGGCCGATTCCCGGGCCAGGGCCTCCAGCTTCTCTCTCAGGGCCGGGAGGCCCACGGCCTCGCCGCCCACCTTCACGAAGTCCCCGGCGCGCCCCCGCACTTCCAGGTAG
>JALUZX010000751.1 GCA_027011425.1 Planctomycetota bacterium | reverse complement strand
GTTATGGGGTGGCGAAGGGGCCGGGGAGGATTGGAGGTTGGGTTGCGAACTTGCACGACCGTCGGGGCGTCGCGTTGCTCCGCCCCTCGGGCGTGCTCTTCACGGGGTTGAGGAGGGGCCGGGGTGGATATCCGAGGTCGTCCCCTACGGTTTGTCCAGGGGCCGGAAATGGACTTTCATCAGGGAGAGCCTTTGGATGTGCGTTTTCAGGCGGGCCTTGAAGTCCTTCAGGTTTTTTCCTTCCTTGGGGCTCCAGCCCACTTCCGCCAGGGCGCAACCTCTCGGCCAGGCCATGTATTCCACCTGGCTGAAGGTGGGGATGTATTCGGTCCAGATGTTCCCCTGGAGGCCCATGATGAACCCGGCCTTCTTCGGGCCGAGGACCTCGGGCACGGGCTCGTAGGAATAGACCTTCTCCAGGGGGAGGAAGCCTCCGATGGCGGGAGGCTCGTGGGCCCTGTCCTTGGACTGGTAGTAGTCGAAGTAGCAATGGGAAGTCGGGGACATGACCACGTAGTGGGCCGCCTTCGCCGCCGCGATCCCGCCCTTGATCCCCCGCCAGCTCATGACCGCCGCGTTGGGCGCCAGGCCTCCCTCCAGGATCTCGTCCCAGCCGATGATCTTCCTTCCCTTGGAGTTGATGTATTTCTCCATCCTTTGGATGAACCAGCTCTGGAGTTCGTGTTCGTCCTTCAGGCCCAGCTTCTCGATGCGGGCCCGGCAGAGGGGGCAGTGCTTCCACCGGTCCTTGGGGCACTCGTCGCCGCCGATGTGGATGTATTCGAAGGGGAAGAGCTTCACCACCTCGTCGATGACGCCCTGCAGGAACTGGAAGGTCTTCTCCTTGCCGGCGCAGTAGACGTCCTTGTAGATTCCCCAGCGGGTCGCCACCTGGAAGGGCCCGCCCGTGCAGGAGAGTTCCGGGTAGGCCGCGAGCGCCGCCCGGCAGTGGCCGGGCATCTCGATCTCGGGAAGGACCCGGATGTGGAGCTTCGCCGCGTAGGCCACGACGCTTCGGACCTCGTCCTGGGTGTAGTATCCGCCGTAGGGCTTTCCGTCCCCTTTGCGGCGGTTGGAAGGGAGGGGGGTCTCGGCCCGCTTGGAGCCGATCTCCGTGAGCCTGGGATACTTCTTGATCTCGATCCGCCAGCCCTGGTCCTCGGTGAGGTGCCAGTGGAAGGTGTTGAGCTTGTGCAGGGCCATCTCGTCCAGGAGGCGGCAGACCTGGTCGGCCGTGAAGAAGTGGCGGCCCACGTCCAGGTGGAGTCCCCTCCAGGCGAACCGCGGCTTGTCCCGGATGGTCATGCAGGGAAGGGTGAAGCTTTTGTTTTCGAGGAGCGTTCCCTTCTCCACCGCCGGGGGAAGGAGTTGGCGGATCGTCTGGACGGCGTAGAAGAATCCCGCCCCGGCCGCGGCTTTCACCCGGATCCAGCCGGGCCGGATTTCCAGGATGTAGCCCTCGGGTCCCAGGGAGGCGGGGGCTCCCTGGGTGGTGAAGAGGACGGCCCCTGCGTGAGGGCCCTCTCCCTTGGCGGAGAAGAGGCGAAACTTCCTGCCCAGGGGGCCTTCCAGGAGGCGGGCCAGGACCTTG
>JALUZX010000750.1 GCA_027011425.1 Planctomycetota bacterium | reverse complement strand
GGCGTGGCCCGCCCGGGCGGGCCACGCCGCCGGGGCCGACATGTGGGAACTGGACACCCAGCTCACCAAGGACCTGGTGCCCATGATCCTCCACGACGCCACTCTCAAGCGCACCACCAACGTGGCCAAGGTCTTTCCCAAGCGGGCCAACGCCCCCCTCCGGGCCTTTACCCTGGCGGAGGTCAAGAAACTGGACGCCGGGTCCTGGTGGGCCGGGCGGTACGGCAAGAAAGCTCTAGCCGCCGGGAGAATCACCAAGGAACAGCTCCGCTACTACGCCTCGGGCAAAGTTCGGATCCCCACCCTGGAGGAGGCCTTGCGACTCACCAAGGACCTGGACTGGCGGGTGAACGTGGAGATCAAGGTCTTCCACCCCGGCCGCCTGGGGCCCCTGGTTCCGAAGGTCCTCGAAGCCATCCGCAAGACCGGGACCCTGGACAGGGTGGTGATCTCCTGTTTCGACCATGCCGTCTGCTACGCCATCGCCCACGCCAAGGAGCCCCACCCTCCGGTCCAGCTCCTCACATCCATGAGGCTGGCCCGGCCGGACCTCTATGTGCGGGACGTGGCCGGCGCCCAGGCCCTCAACCCCTCCATCTCGTGCCTGGGCATCGGCGGAACCGACGAGGCCGCCGGGGATCCACCGGCGGAGCTGACCGTAAAGAGACTCAGGGACGCCGGGATCGGAATCAACGTCTGGACCGTGAACGACCCCAAGATCTGGGCCTGGTGCGTGAAGGTGGGGGTCACGAGCATCATCACAGACTCCCCTGACCTGCTCCGGGCCTGGCTGAACAAACAGCGCTGATCGGCCCACGAGAAAGGGTGGGATCCCCCGCAGACGAGGGGCCCGCCCTTCCCGTCCATCCGGGACCTGGGGCGGAAAAAAGGGAGGAATCCCTTGGACACGGCGACACAAGTCCTGCTGGGGGCCACCATCGGGGAGGCCGCCTTCGGAAGGAAGCTGGGGAAGAAGGCCCTGGTCTTCGGGGGGCTTTGCGGCTTCTTCCCCGACCTGGACATCCTGGCCGACTGGGTGGATCCCTGGGCCCAGTTCACTTTTCACAGGAGCGTCACACACTCGGTCCTGGTCCTTCCCTTCCTGGCCCTCCTCTTCGGGTGGCTCGCCTGGCGCGCCTGGGGACGAAAGGAAAAGGCCTGGACCTGGATCCACCTGGCCTTCTGGGCCTTGGTGACCCATCCCCTGCTGGACATCTGCACAGCCTACGGCACCCAGCTCTTCTGGCCCCTCTCCCACAGGCGGATCTCCCTGGACGGGGTGGCGAGCCTGGATTTCTTCTACAGTCTCCCCCTGGCCCTTGTGGTCCTCTCCGGCCTATTCAGAAAAAGAGACCCCCTTCGCCGCAAGCGATGGGCCTGGGCGGCCCTCCTCTTCACCACCGCCTACCTGTGCCTGGGGGTATTCCTGGGCCGCCGGGCTTCCGCCGAAGCGGAAAGACAGCTCCTGGGCGCCGGTTTCCGCCCCGTCGAAGTCCGCGCCACACCGACCATGTTCAATCTCTTCCTCCGCCGCATGGCGGCCCGGGACCCCCGGGGGAACATCCGGGTTGGTTATTACTCCCTCCTCGCC
>JALUZX010000749.1 GCA_027011425.1 Planctomycetota bacterium | reverse complement strand
GTATTGCACGAGCCCGGCGAAGGAGAGGAGGACGCAGGCCAGGAGGAAGAGAACGGCCCGCCCGGACCCCCGGCCGTGAAGGATCCTGCGCGCCGCCGGGATCCAGCCGAGAAGGGCCAGCAAGGGAACCAGGAGCAGGCCCTCCAGGACCCCCCTCGGCAGGGGAAGACTCTCCCAGCCGAAACAGCCCACGAAGGTCTCCCACGTCCGGGTAAGAAAAGGCCCGGAAAGGTAATCCCACACCCTCCCCGCCGGAACCCGGTTGGAGGCATACCCGATCAGCTTGGGGGCCTCGCCGGTCCAGTCCCCGAAGAGCATGTAGTTCCGGACGAAGAACCAGCCCGAGAGCAAAACCAGGACCGCCAGGGCGGCGCCGGCCGGCCCGATAAGAGGAAGGGCGCCCCTTCTCCTCTCCAGGAGAGCGATCCCGAGCAGGAGCAGGCCCGCGGGAACGAGGAAGAGGGCCGTGAGCTTGGCCATGAGCGCCAGCCCGGCGAAAAGGCCCAGGAGAATCCCTCCCCTCCAGGTGAGGTTCCCCCGGCGCAGGGCCCGGACCAGGAGGAGGAGGACCGGCGCCGAAAGGGCCGCGGCCAGGTTTCCGTTGTCCAGGACCGAAAAGGTGGCGGAGAACTGGGGGAGGCAGGCCACGGCCAGGGCCGAGGCCGTCCAGATTCCCGGGCGGCCGGGGAAGATCTCCCGGGCCAGGGCCCAGGCCCCCCAGACCAGGACCAGCCCGCAGAGCAGGGAGAACCCCCGGAGGACCCAGAGGGCCCGGACCTCGGAGCTGACCGTCCCCCTCCGCTCGTCCCAGCCGTGGAGGTCCTTGAACCTGGACGTTCCCCCCCGGGTGAGAAAACGGGGGTCCGGATGCCAGGTGGGCGCCAGGTCCCGGTCCAGGAAGAGACGCTCCCCCGCCGCCAGCAACCCGTAATAGAGAGGCGGATGGTGGCCCAGGTCGTGCTCCTTCCAGGCAAGTTCCGGCTTTCCGCAATACTTGGACGCCCCCCTTGGGAGGGGCAGGGTCCAGGTCCGTTCCATGAACCAGAGCGCCCACATGTGGTCCCCTTCGTCGGGGGCCTCGAAGGCGGGGGTCGAAAGAAGGTAGGCGCCGCCGAGAAAGAGGTGCAGGACCAGGGCCGGGAGCAATCCCGGCAGGGCCCGGACCCTCAACACGACCGGAGGCCCTCCTCCAGGACCAGGGAGACCGCCAGGGCGTGGGCCCAGTTCCCGGGTTCCTTCTTCTCCACCGCATCCAGGAAGCGCCGGAGGTAGAGGACCCGGCTCTGGTGGAAGGCCCCCTCCAGGTCCCACTCCTCGAAGAGTCCCGGTCCCTGGAGGCGGCCCGGCGTGAGGTGGAATTCCCCATCCTCCGTTTCCACGTGGACCTCCAGGATCCCCCCCTTGCCCAGGTAGTCCGACTCCACCCGGACGGGAATTCCCTCCCGGGATTTCCAGGTAAGGGATCCTTCCAGGAGGCGGGGCCCCTGGGACCTTCCCTTCTCCATGCGCACATCCAGGGCCGGGCCGAACCAGGCCAGGAAGATCCCCACCAGGTGTACCCCCATCTGGTGCAAGGGGCCGGCCGGGCACTGGGCTGGATCGAAGCGCCAGGCCCCTTCCTCCCGGACGCTCCCGATCTTCCGGGAGGCCACGCCGCGGACGGCGAGGATCGGTTTTCCCCGGTCCAGGACGTATGTTTTGAACCGGGCCAGCGGCGGGAGGGCCTCCAGGTTGTGCCCCGCCACCAGGGTCACCCCGGCCTCTGCGCAGGCCCGGCCCATCTCCTCCCCCTCCGCGGCCGTAGGCGCCATAGGCTTTTCCACGTAGAGATTCTTCCCGGCCCGGGCGCCTGCCAGGACCTCTTCCTTGTGCCTTCCATTGGGCGTGGCCAGGACCAGGGCCTCCAGGGAAGGATCCTCCAGGAGAGCCTGAAAGGAGGGAGCCGGTTTGAGTCCCAGGGATTCGGGCCTTCCAAGCCTGGGATCGAAGCCCCACTCCAGACTTACCTCCGGGATGTCCCTGAGGGCCCGGGCCAGGCAGGCCCCGTAGCCTCCGCATCCCACCAGGGCGATTCGGTGTTCCATCCTCTTCTTGCGCCTCCTTCCAGGTGCGCCGACAATGGGACCTCCCTCTCGTGATTCCTCCGGAAAAGACGCCGGGAGGCCGCCTTGCTCGTTTCCATTCTCACCGATGAGATACACCAGGACCCCCAGGTTTTCCTTCCCTTTCTCAAAGAGAGGGGGATCAAATTTGCGGAGATCCGGATGGTCCGGGGGAGGCGCTACCCCGACCTGGACCACCGGGACAAGGCGGACCTGCCGGGCCGGCTGGAAGAGGCGGGCCTGAAGATTAGCGGCCTCTCGCCGGGTCTCTTCAAGGGACCGGCCGGCCCGAGGGGCCGGAAAATGGAAAAAGCCCTGGAAGGGCTCTTTCCCCGGGCCCTGGACGGAGCCGGGGCCTTCCGTTGCCGGAGGATCCTGGTCTTCGCCCCCGACAGGGACCCTGGCCTTCCACCGGGCCCGCCCTTTCCAGGGTGGCTCCTGGAGAACTTCCTGGTGGCGGCGGACCTGGCCCGTGAGAGGGGCCTCACTCTCTTCCTGGAGAACGAACCCGGCTCCTGGGCCGACACGGGACCCGCCTCGGCCCGGCTCCTGGAGGTCCTGGGCCACCCCTCCCTTCGCGCCAACTGGGACCCTGCCAACGCCCTCTTCGCCGGGGAGAAGAGACCCTGGAAAGAAGGCTTCGCCGCCCTGGCCCCTTTCGTGGGCCACGTGCACGTCAAAGACGCCCTTCCCCCCGGCGCCGGGCCCGGCGCCCCCAGGTTCACGCCCTTGGGCGAGGGAGCCATGGACTGGCCCGCCCAATTGAAGGCCCTCAAGGAAAGAAGATACGAAGGCTTCCTCACCCTGGAGACCCACTGCGAACCTCTCTCCCGGACCACCCCGGAAAGCCTGGAGCGGCTGGAAAGAATGCTCGCCGCCCTTTCCCCCGCCGGAGGGGGAGGCTGATCCATGGGGGGAGCGGGCACCCTCGACGTGGCGGTCGTCCTGGTCTACCTGGTCCTCATGGTGGGCATGGGCGTCCTTCTTTCCCGCTGGCTCAAGGGAGGGAGGGACTACTTTGCCGGGGGAAGGAACATCCCTTGGGCGGTAAGCGGGATCTCCATCTACATGACCAATTTCAGCGCCTGGACCTTCACGGGCGCCGCGGCCATGCTCTACGCCACCGGGTGGTACGGCTTTCTCTGGATGTGCCTCCTTCCCGTGGGCTACGCCTTCGCCGCCCTGGTGACGGCCGCCCGGTGGCGGCGAACCCGGGTCATCAGCCCCGTCGAATACACCCGCACCCGGTTCGGGAAGGACACCCAGCAGGCCCTGGGCTGGCTCTATTCCGCCGCCTACATCCTGGCCTGCGCCGTCCAGCTCCTCGCCATCTCCAGGATCATGGGGGCCTTGCTGGACCTGAACGTGAGGGCCCTCATCGTCTTCAACGGCCTGGTGGTCCTGGCCTACACCTTCCTGGGAGGGGTATGGGCCGTGGCCATGACGGACGTGCTCCAGTTCGTCATCCTCTTCTCCGTCACCGCCGTCATCGCCCCCTTGAGCCTGGGCCTGGTCAAGGGAGGCCTGGGGGGAGTGGTCTCCTCCCTCCCCCCGCTCTCTTTCCACCACGTCATCGAGGGAAGGCTCTTCGACCTGCACTACCTGGCGGCCTTGACGATCTCCCAGTGCTTCGGCGTGGCCGCCGGAATGGGCCCCCGCTTCTACTGCGTCAAGGACGAGCGATCCGCCAGGAAGGCGGGGTTCCTGGCAGCGGGCCTCTTCCTTCTGAGCCCCTTGCTCTTCGGCCTTCCCCCCCTGGTGGCCCGCACCCTCTGGTCCCAGCCCAAGGCCCTGGTCGCCGCGGAGGAATCCCCCGCCCACACCCCATCCGGACCGGACCACCCGTATTCGGGGGAGATGAAAACCGTCCGCGCGGGCCTGGCCGCCCTGGCCCCGGAGCACCCCGAGGAGATGGCCTTCATCGCCGTTGTGCTCAGGGTGCTTCCCGCGGGGCTGCTCGGCCTCTTCCTGGCCGCCATGTTCGCCGCCACCATGTCCAGCCTGGACTCCTTCTACAACATCACCGCCGCCATCGTGAGCAGGGATATCGTCAAGGGACTCTTCCTGCCGAGACTGGACGACAAGGGGACCCTGCGCGTGGGCATGGCCGCCACCATGGGCATCGGCCTGACCGTAACGGCCCTGGCTCTCCTCTACGACCTGGCCGGCCGGAACGTCTTCGGCATCATGGTCCAGATCCTCCTCCTCTTCCAGGCCCCCACGTCCATCCCCGTGGCCCTGGGCCTCCTCTTCAAGGTGATCCCCCGCCGGGCCGGAATCTTCTCCATCGCCTGGGGCTTCGCGGCCGGGTTCATCGCCCAGGTCGTTCTCAAGTGGTCCCTGGGCCCCCAGACTTACATGTCCCTGGGAACCACCCTGGCCGTCCTGGTCTCCGCCCGGTTCCTCCAGGGAGAGTACAAATACACCAGGCACATCCTCTACATCCGCTCTATCGTCACCATTGGGACCTTCGCCAGCCTCTTCTACCTGGGGACCATGTATCAATACCAGCAGTGGGGAATCCCAGACGCGGCGTCCTTCCCCCCCTGGCGGTGGTATGTCATGGGGCTGGGATCGATCGTCCTCGGACTCTCCCTGGTCCCCTTCTGCCGCTACATGAACCGGGAGGACAAGAGGGAGGCGGCCCTGGTGGAACGTTTCTTCCGGCGCCTGGCCACCCCGGTGGACACATCCCGGGAAGCTCCAGCGGCCCGGCGCTACTTCGGGCTTTCCTTCGGGATCCTGGGGATCGCCTCGGTCTCCCTGGGCATCATGGTTCTCCTGGGCGCCCTGGCTCTCCTCTTGCTGGACATGGTGAAGCACTCCGCCCTCCCGGTCTTCCTCGCCGTCGCCTCCCTCCAGATCCTTCTCGGCGGAATCATGCTCTTCTCCGCCAGGCGGGCCCTGGAGAGAAACGGCGCCCAGGATCTTCCTCCCGCCGGGAGGGGGGAGGTGACGGGCGGGGAAGAGTAAGGTAAAATTGAAATCCGGTTTCAGACCTTCAGGAGGCCGCCATGATCACGATCCGTCTTCACGAGGAGGAGGCCCAGGTCCTGAAGGGGTACGTCAGGCAGGAGCTGGACGAACTTCATTCCGAGATCGTCCACACCGACGACTGGGAGTTCAGGAATTACTTGAAGGAAGTCCGCTCCATCCTGGTCCGGATCCACGAGAACCTGGAAAAGGTGCTCGGCAAGGACCAGGATTCCCCCGGCTCCGGCCTCGCCCGGGAAGCAGGAGAAGCCTGACACCCTCATCTCCGCCGCGGGGCGGGTGAGGAAGGAGGTAAGGAGAGAGGGGGAGTCCCTCCCCACCCGGAAAGGAATGGGCTACCCTGGGGGAAACGCTCGAGAGCCTCCAGGAGGTAGGAATCCATGCTTCGAAGCTTCCGCCCAAGGTGCTGGGTTTTCTTCTTCTCTCTCCTTTCTCTCTCCCCCGCTCCCAGGGCGGGGGATCCATGGAAGGATCTGGCCAAGGGAGGGGCCCCTGCCGGGAAGGTCCTGGAAAGTCTCCGTTCGGGCGGCGCACGGAAAGTCCGGGATTTCCTTGCCGCCGGTCTCCTCTCCCCGGACCGGAAGGTTCGGGTCTATTGCGCCTTGAACCTGCCTGCGGAAGTCCTCCGGGAGAAGGAACTGAAAAGGCTTTTCCAGATCCTCCTCGAGGAATGGGGCCGGGAGGACACGCCTCCCCCCCTTCCCGAAAAGCTCCAGGACGAGATGGACGACATCATCTCCTCCTTCCTGGAAGGCAGGGAGGTCCAGGGCCTGGCCGCCGCGGCCGGCTGGGGGGACGAGGACAGGATCCTCCGCATCCTGGCGGGCCTGGAAAAGGGAAAAGCGCCCTGGGGAAAACCGGGAGAAAAGGGAAGAAAAGCCCGGCGGGCCCTGGCG
>JALUZX010000748.1 GCA_027011425.1 Planctomycetota bacterium | reverse complement strand
ATACAAGAGCAAGAGGAATCCTCATGAACGAAACGGCGCCCGAGTTCGAAACCCCCAGAGAAGAGGAACAGGTGGAACTCCTGGTCCTCCGCCCCAAACAGAAAGCCATCCGGTGCCGGAACCTGGAGTCCGGCCAAGAGATCACCTTCCGGACCGGGGGGGCTTACAAGGCCGTCCCCGGGGAGATCCTGGTGGTCCGGCCCAGGAAACAGTGGACCTACGCGGGCCACCCCTACCTCTCGGGGGAAATCACCGCCTCCAGGATCGATCCCGAGGCCCTGGGCCTGGAGCCCTTGAAACTCCAGGAAATGGGGCCCTTCCAACCTTACGAACCGCCCCCCGACCCGGAGGAAGAAGACCAGATCGAAGACTGGCTCGCCGAACTCATGTACCGGGGAACGCGCACGGCTTATGAGATGGAGGCCGTCCTGCCCGGCGAAGACCCGGAAGACTTCGACTCCGACCCCATCCTGGAGGCCGTGGACCTGGCCCAGGCGGACGAAAAGGGGGAAGCCCGGGAGCTGCTCTTCCAGGTGCTGGAGCAGGACCTCCGTTGCCTGGACGCCCACGCCCACCTGGGGAGCTTCGTTTTCGATCTCCTTCCGGCCCTTGCCCTCAAGCACTACCAAGTGGGCGTCCGGATCGGGGATCTCTCCCTCCCCTCGGACTTCGACGATTACCTCCCCTGGGGATTCATCGACAACCGGCCCTACCTGCGCTGTCTCCACGGCCTCGGCCTTTGCCTGTGGCGCCAAGGCCGCCTCGAAGAGGCCCGGGCCGTCCTGGAACGAAACCTGAGATACAACCCGGACGACAACCAGGGCATCCGTTTTCTCCTTCCCTTCCTCCGCGAAGGAATTCCCTGGGAGGACCTGCCGGACAACCTGTAATCCAAAAGGTCTGGCCCCCAATCTCTCTCATATAGAACCTAAGGAGGAACCATGGCCTCCCCCTCCCGTTTCACCAAGCCCCAGGGCCCGAAGGACTTCCCCGAGGAACTGGTGGTCCTTCACCCGGGAAAGGAAACCGCCCGTTGCCGCGTCCTGGGAACGGACCGGGAAATCCTTCTGCACACCCGGGGCATCCCCCGCCTGGTCCCCGGGGAGGTCCTCACCCTCCTGCCGGAAAGGCAGGCCGGACCCTCAGCCCACCCCTACCTCTCGAAACCCTGGGAGATGCGGCGGGTCGAGGTCCGGTCTCTGGGGCTGAAGCCCTTGGCCCTCGAGGAAAGAGGCGCCCTCGATCCCGAGGAAGAGTTAGAGACCTCGGGAGGGAAGGCCGCCATGGAGGAATGGCTCCACCCCTTGGTCTTTCGCGGCAAACGCCCCGTCTTCGAGCTTGAAGAGCTGGGGCCCGGTTTGGACCCGGAGGATCCCATGTGGGACCCCATCATCGAAGCCCGGGAGATGAAGGAGAAGGGAAACCAGGAAGGGGCGGAAGAGGTTCTCTTCCACCTCCTCTCCGTAGACCTTCGTTACCTGGACGCCCATGCCCACCTGGGGGCGTTCTATTTCGAGGAAAACCCGGAAAGGGCCCTTTCCCACTACGCCGTGGGAGCCGAGATCGGCGCCCTCTCCTGCCCTCCCGGTTTCGACGGATACC
>JALUZX010000747.1 GCA_027011425.1 Planctomycetota bacterium | reverse complement strand
GGTGAAGAGATTCTCTACCTTCCTCCCTACCGGGATTCCCAGGTCCTCAAGCTCCACCGCCTCCTGGAGAAGGACCCGGAAGAGGCCCGCCGGGGCTGGTCCCGGGACCTGGCCAAGGCCGTGGCGGCCCAGCGTTCTGTCAAGACGGAAGAGGAAGTCCGGGAGATCGAAAAGGCCCTGGCCGTCACGGAGGGGATGTACCAGGCCGCCTTCCGCATCACCCGCCCGGGCTTGAGAGAGGCACAGGTGGCGGGGGCTCTCCAGGGGGCGGCCCTGGCCCAGGAGCGCCGGCAGTCCTTCCCGCCCATCATCTCCGTCCACGGGGAGATCCTTCACTGCACAGGGTATTCCAACCTCATGGAAGAGGGGCAACTCCTTGTGGTGGACAGCGGGGCCGAGTCCCCCTTGTTCTACGCCTCCGACGTGACCCGCACCCTTCCGGTGACGGGGAAATTCGATCCCCGCCAGAAAGAGATCTACCAGGTGGTGCTTTCCGCCCAGAAGGAAGCCATCGCCAAGGCTTCCCCCCAGGTGACCAACAAGGAACTCCACCTGCTGGCCTCCCGCGTGATCGCCGAAGGGCTCAAAGAATTGGGCCTCATGAAGGGGGACCCGGAGGAGGCCGTGGCCGCCGGGGCCCACGCTCTCTTCTTCCCCCACGGGCTCGGCCACATGCTGGGCCTGGACGTGCACGACATGGAGGACCTGGGGGAAGACATCGTGGGTTACGCCGAAGGGGAAGAGCGTTCCAAGCAGTTCGGCCTCTCCTACCTCAGGTTGGCCAGGAAACTGGAACCCGGCTTCGTCCTCACCGTGGAGCCCGGGATCTACTTCATTCCCGCCCTGGTGGAGAGATGGGAATCGGAAGGCAAGTTCAAAGAATTCATCGATTACCCGAAGGTGCGGGAGTATCTCTCCTTCGGGGGAATCCGCATCGAGGACGACATCCTGATCACTGAAACGGGGTGCCGCGTCCTGAGCGCCCCCATCCCCAAGGAACCCGACGAAGTGGAATCGGTCATGCAAGGCTGACCCGGAGAAGGAAAACGGAAGCCATGATACTCGAAAACATCCTGCAAGCCTGCCGCCCCACCCCGGTGGTGCGGCTCTCTTCCCGCGTGACCCGGGGGCTGAAGTGCCGGGTCCTCGTGAAGGTGGAGTCCGTTCTCCCTTCCGGGACCTCCGCCGACCGGATCGCCGCCGCCCTGGCCCAGGAGGCCCTGGACAGGGAAGGCGCGCCCCCCACGTCCACCCTGGTCGTCCCCGCCCCCTCGGGGAACCTGGGGCTGGCCATGGCCCTGGCCGCCGCCGTGAGGGGGCACAGGCTCATCGTCACCGTCCCGGACCGGATCAGCCCGGAAAAAGTGGAGGTCATGAAGGCTCTCGGGGCCAAGGTGAAGCTCTGCCCCGCCTCGGTGCCGGCGGACCATCCCGACTCCTACCTTGCCCGGGCGGCCGAACTGGCCGGCGAAGTTCCCGGCGCCGTCCTGGTGGACCCGGCCCTCTCCGACGCCGGTCCCAGGGCCCAGGCCGAGTCGGCGGGGAAGGAGATCCTCGACCAGCTCGAAGGAAAGCTGGACCTCCTGGTGGTCCCCATGGAGAGC
>JALUZX010000746.1 GCA_027011425.1 Planctomycetota bacterium | reverse complement strand
GGCCTGGGCGCGCCTGGTGGGGAAAGTCCGGGAACCCGGGGCCGGGCGAAAGCCCCATGTGGGGAGGATTCCTCCAGTCCCAAGACCCCAGGCGGCTGAGGGCGGGGCCCTGGGAGAGGCCGGGTTCATGTCCCGACTAGAAAAGGGGGGATCGTAAAATGGTCTTGACCAATCGACGATTCTGTCGATAATGGTCAGGTATGAAGATCCGCCCGCGCTTCTACGATACGGTCCTGGCCGAGCACCTGGCCCGGCACAGGCAGATGGCCTTTGTGACCGGCCCCAGGCAGGTCGGCAAAACCACCACCTGCCGCGCCCACGCGGCCGCCTACCTCAACTGGGACAACCTGGACGACAGGGAACGGATTCTCGCGGGGCCGGCCGGGATCATCGATGCCCTCGGGCTGAACCGTCTTCGGGAAAAGGCCCCGGCGGTCCTTTTCGACGAACTCCACAAATACCCGGGCTGGAAGGGTCTGCTCAAGGGTTTCTTCGATACCTATTCCCAGGATATCCGAGTAATCGTAACGGGAAGCAGTCGGTTGTCCGTTTTCAGGCGCGGAGGCGAGAGTCTCATGGGCCGCTACTTTCTCTACCGGATGCATCCCTTTACGGTGGCCGAGTTGGCGGACCGCAGCCTTCCGGACCCAGTCCGGATCGTGCGCCCTCCGAAGAGGATCAAGAACACCGATTTCGATGCCCTTCTCCGGCACGGGGGATACCCGGAACCTTTCCTCAAGAGGGAGCCCCGTTTCACCCGCCGCTGGCAATCCCTGCGCCTGGAACTGATTTCCCGTGAAGAGATCCGCTACCTGACCCAGGTCCAGCAGATCGGGCAGTTGGAGATGCTGGTCCGTCTCCTTGCCGGCAGGTCGGCCCACCAGCTCGTCTTCGCGAACCTGGCCAAGGATGTGAGAGTGGCGGTGGACACGGTGCGCCGCTGGGTGGAGGTCCTTTGCAACCTCCACCTCGGGTTTCTCGTGAGACCCTGGTTCAAGAACGTCGCCCGGTCCTTGCGGAAGGAGCCCAAATGGTTCCTGAGGGATTGGTCCGCCATTGAAGACCCGGGAGACCGGGCCGAGACCTTGGTTGGGTGCCATTTGCTCAAGGCGGTGGAAGGCTGGAACGATCTCGGCCTAGGAAGGTTCGAGCTGGGCTACCTTCGGGACAAGGAAAAGCGGGAAGTGGATTTCCTGGTGGCCCGTGACGGCAGGCCCTGGTTCCTGGTGGAGGTCAAGCAAAAGGAAGAAAAGGTCTCCAAGGCCCTTTCCTTTTTCCAGGAGAGGTTGAAGGCGCCCTTCGCGTTCCAGGTGGTCCTGGAATTGGACTACGTGACCGCCGATTGTTTCCAAAAACCTGGACGGGCGCTGGTAGTCCCGGCCAGGACTTTTCTTTCCCAGCTTCTCTAGAATTTCTCCTGTGCTCTCGTGACAAGGGCCGGGGGTCTTCCTGCCGGGCCGTCCTCCTGGTTTTCTGGGAAGGCGGCTCCAGGAAAAGGGGAGAAGGAGAAGGATAGGAGTACGAGCGATGGGCAGGCACGATGGGAAGGGCGGGCTGGAGGAGGCCCTTGAGGTCATGGGGGCCGAAGACCTGCGGAAGGTGATCC
>JALUZX010000745.1 GCA_027011425.1 Planctomycetota bacterium | reverse complement strand
CTGGAAGAAGGAGACGCCCCAGGGGGACGTCCTTTTCCTCCTGGGGGCTTTGGCCTTCTCCTGGGGCGGGGTCTATCTCCAGAGGGGATACGGCCTGCCCAGGGTGGACGTGATGGGAAGGGACCCTCTCTGCGCCTGGTTCCGGGAGAAGACCGAGCCCGGCGCCGTGGTCCTGGTGCCGCCCTCTCTCGGAAGATTCAGGCTCCTGGCCCGCCGCGCCGTGCCCGTGACCTTCGGGCAGTTTCCCCTGGGCAGGGGAAAGGAGATGGCCGAATGGAAGAGGCGGCTCGAACGGGTGGTTGGGGTGAAAGACCTCTTTTCTCTGGGGGGACCGGGAAACACGGAGGAGAGAGTGGAAAGGGCCTACTTCTCCCTGGACCCGGACAAGGCGGCCCGGGCCATGAAGGAGTTCGGGGCTTCTTATTTCGTCACCCGCAAAGGAGCGAAGAACCTGGACGCCTTCGTCGAGGACCCCCGTTTCCGGATCGTCCACCGGGAAGGCCCCTGGCTGGTCTTTCATTTCCGGTAGGCGTCCGGAAGGGGTCTTTCGGGGCCATGGACTTTTTGTCTTTTGAAGTAGACAATAGGGCCCTTGTGAGGAGTAAAGAAATGAACCGGTGGAAAGACTGGTGGAACCAGGCTTCGAAAGACCTGGAGCACGCGAAGAAATCCCTCCAGGCGGGGGACCTGGAGTGGGCCGCCTTCGCCGCCCAGCAAGGGGCCGAGAAGGCCGTAAAGGCCCTCATACTCTCCTTGGGCGGGGAGGCTTGGGGACATTCCGTGTTCAAGCTTCTTCATGGGCTTCCCCCTTCCCATGTACCACCGGAAGATGTCTTGGAGGCGGGGAAAAGGCTGGACAGGCACTATATTCCTTCACGTTATCCAAACGGGTTCGCGGAAGGGTATCCCTCAGAGTTGTACTCGAGAGAAGAGTCGGAGGGAGCTGTACGTGATGCGGAAAAGATCCTCGAGTTCTGCGGGAGCCTTTTACCTGGACAGGAAGGAGAGAATCGATGACCTTCGAAAGGCGGCCTTAAGGGCCCGGAAGAAGATCACTGAAATCCGCAGGATCGTTCTTTTCGGCTCCTTGGTTTCGGGGATCCCGACGCCGAGATCCGACGCGGACCTCCTGGTCATCCTCTCCTCGAGCCCCCATTCCCGTCCACGGGAAAGGATCCCGGAAATCCTCGGAGCCTTGGGTCCCACCCCTTGCCCGGTGGACCTTTTCGTTCTCACCGCCGCCGAGGCGGAGCGGGCCCGGGCCCAAGGCCATCCTCTTCTGCGGGAGGCGCTGGAGAAGGGGTTGGACCTGTTGGCTCCCCCTGAAAAAACTTAGGGGACGCCGCAGGGGCCTGTTTGGAGGTGACCAGGAACCCTTGCCGGAGGAGCCTGGCCTTCTCCCGCGGGGTCCCAGGGAAAAAGCTCAGGGCCCTGGACCTTTGTTTTTCCGGGGCGGATCCAGGGGGAGGAAGGAGCCTTGGTCTGGGCGGGGGTTGGAAGAAGGGAGAGGAAGAGGGTCCAGGAGAGAATTCCCAACAGCCAGGTTTTTCCCGCCATGACGATCTCCCGAGCAATGATTCAGGGGTCCATTGTAACAGGCGGGTGGA
>JALUZX010000744.1 GCA_027011425.1 Planctomycetota bacterium | reverse complement strand
GTGCCGGGCTCCCCTCCAGGAGAGTCCTCAACGCCCCAGGAAGCGGGTGACCTCCCCCGCGATTCTCTCGCAGGCCTTTCCGTCCCCGAAAGGGTTGGCCTTGTGGGCCCGGCGCCGGTATTCCCCGGGGTCTTCCAGGAGTTCCGACGCCGCCCGGAGAATTCCTTCCTTGGCGACCCCCGCCAGGCGGGCCACCCCGGCCTCCACGGCTTCGGGCCTTTCCGTGACCTCCCGCATCACCAGGACGGGTTTGCCGAAGGCGGGAGCTTCTTCCTGGATTCCTCCCGAGTCGGTGAGGATGAAATAGCAGTTTCGAATGAGTTGCACGATCTCCGGGTAGGAGACCGGCGGAATCAGGTGGACCCGCTCGCGGCCCCCCAGGACCTCCTTCATCACGGACTGGACCTTGGGGTTCAGGTGAACCGGGTAGATGATCTCGATCTCCGGGTGGGAGGAGACGATCTCGCCCAGGGCCTTGGCCATCTCGAGGAGATCCCCGTCCAGGCTCTCCCTCCGGTGGGCGGTGACGAGAAGGTACTGGTTTCCTCTTTCCAAGATTTCCCGGGCCACCCGGGGAAGGGCGTCGGGGTATTCCCTCTCCGTCCAGTAGAGGGCGTCGATCACGGTATTGCCCGTGACGAAAACCCGGTCTTCCGGTATCCCTTCCCTGAGCAGGTTGTCCGCCGCCCTGCGGGTCGGGGCGAAGTGGAGCCTGGTGAGCTGGGATGTGAGGCGGCGGTTCATCTCCTCCGGGAAGGGGAGGTAGGGATCGTCCGTCCTCAACCCGGCCTCCACGTGGCCCACGGGGATCTTGTGGTAGTGGGCGGCCAGGGCGCCGGCCAGGACCGTGTTGGTGTCCCCCTGGACAAGGAGGAGGTCGGGGCGGTTCTCCTGGAGGACCCGCCCCATCCCCCGGAGGGCCCTGGCCGTGGACTCCGCGAGGCTCTGGTTGGGCCGCATGATGTCCAGGTCGAAGTCGGGCTCAAGGCGGAAGACCGAAAGGGCCTGGTCCAGCATCTCCCGGTGCTGGGATGTGGACACCAGGGTTACCTGGAAGTCCTGGACCTTCCTGAGTTCCATGACCAGGGGAGCCATCTTGATGACCTCCGGCCTGGTTCCCACTGTGACGATGATGTTCTTCATGCCCCGATCCATGGATCCCGGGAGGTGCGGTTGGACCAGACTCCGGTGGATGGGGAAGACTTCCCGGTCACGAGCATGGCCTTGTGGGGACTGCACAAGGGGCGGGTGGAGCAGGCCCGGGTGAGGTCGAGGGACTGTGCGGCGAATCCGTCCAGGTTGGGCGCTTTTTTTACGTTCCGTTTCTTTTCCCGGGAAGCGGGCGAAGGCAGGGGCGCCAGGGCCGCCGGAAGAAGCGCGGCCGTTCCTTTCAGGAAGGTCCGCCGGGGAATCTTGGTTCGTTTCATTTCGGGTCTTTCCTGGGCGAATGCTCCGGCAACGATTCTACCGGGCCCGAACTCCACGTCCAGGAAGACCAAAGGTCTCGCAAAATCTCTACATATCGCCTCGTTGTTTCGGCGGGAGGCGCCGGGATAATCAGGGGTTCAGCGGCCGGGAGGCTGGACGTCAGCCCCGCCGTATACCCC
>JALUZX010000743.1 GCA_027011425.1 Planctomycetota bacterium | reverse complement strand
GGCCAGGGCGGGGAGAAGCAAAGGCTTGGAAACCATGGGAGTCCTCACTCAAGGGAAGAGAGTCTCACAATTCTACTCCACCGGGAGGGGGACGACCTGCCCAGGAAGGGGAGGAGGGTGTTTCCGAAAGAGACGGGCCTCCCTTTGCGTTGGGATTCCATGGCTCCTCCCACCCGACAATCCCGCCTCCTGGCACGAAAGATCGCCTCCTGCGACCGGTGCCCCCGGCTCGTCTCCTTCCTGGAGGAGACCCGGGCGAAGAAACCAGACTGGTGGAACCGGCCCGTGCCGGGCTTCGGCGATCCCGGGGCGAAACTCTTGATCCTGGGCCTGGCCCCGGGCCGGGGAGGGGCCAACCGGACGGGCCGTCCCTTTACGGGGGACGCGGCCGGGGTCTGGCTCTTCAAAGGGCTCTATGAACTCGGCCTCTGCTCCAGGGGGGAGGTGGAATCCCGCAACGACGGAACCATCCTCCACGGAGTCTACATCACCAACGTGGTCAAATGCGTCCCGCCGGGCAACCGGCCTCTTCCCGAAGAGATCCGGTCCTGCCGTGGTTTCCTGGAGGAGGAGGTGGGGAGACTTCCCCGCCTGGAGAGGGTCCTCGTTCTCGGGCGGGTTGCCTACCAGGGCCTGCGGGCCCTGGTGGAGGAACCCCGGGAGATGCCTCCTTTCGGGCACGGCGCGGAAGGGCTCATCCGGGTGGCCGGAAGGGAATTCCGGCTTGTCTGCTCCTACCATCCTTCCAGGCAGAACACCAATACGGGCCGGCTCACCTGGCCCATGTGGACCCAGGCCCTTACGCGGGCCGCCCGGGAAGTTTAGGATCGTGGCGCCGGGGAGGAAGGGCGGAGAAAGGACGATGCCGTGAGATTGGTCCGCCTGGCCGCATCCAGCGTCTCCGTCAAGGTCGGCGCCTACCGGGACAACCTGGCCCTTCTGCGGGAGGTGGTGCGTGCCGCCCGGGACGAGGGGGTCTCCCTCCTGTGTCTGCCCGAGATGTGCCTTACGGGATACATGCTGGAGGACCTGGTCCAGTGGCCCCAGGTGACGGAGCGCGCCTGGGAGAGCCTGGAGGCCCTGGCGGAGGAAACAGGGGAGACGGCCGTCTTCGCCGGGCTCCCCGTGAGGGTCGGGGGGCTTCTCTACAACGGCCTGGCCCTTTTGTGGAAGGGGGATGTGCGGGGTGTAACCCTCAAGCGTTTTCTCCCTTCCTACAGCGTCTTCTACGAAGGGCGGAATTTCACGCCCTGGCGGGGGCGGGGGACGGTGGAGGTGAAGGGCCGCCCCGCGGGGGACCTGCTCTACCGCCTTCCCTTCGGCGACGTGGCCGCCCAGATCTGCGAGGACGCCTGGGTCTGGCCCCAGGAGAACCTCCCCCTTCTTTTGGAGGCGGCGATCCTCTGCAACGCCTCGGCCTCCCCCTTCTCCCTCTTCAAGCCGGATTTGCGGCGAAGAGTGATCCAAAGCACGGCGGAGAGGCTGATCTGCCAGCATGTCTTCTCCAACCTGGTGGGCCTGGACAGCGCCAGGCTGGTCTTCGACGGAGGGGCCATGGTGGCCGGCCCCCAGGGGATCGCCGCCGAAGGCCCCCTCCTGCACCCTGAGC
>JALUZX010000742.1 GCA_027011425.1 Planctomycetota bacterium | reverse complement strand
CTCCGATCCGGCCTCGCTCCGGCGGGGGCTTCACAACATTTCAAGCTGGGGGAAGGTCACGATTTTTTTGGGATTTTCGAGGGTCCTGGACTTTTGTCGTAACCGTCACTGTTGACAGACGCGACAAAAGTCTTGTCAAGCTCGTGACTCGGTGGGTGCGCCGGAACTGGCCCCCCGACGTCACGAGCCCGGATCTCCGATCCGGCCTCGTTCCGGCGGGGGCTTCACAACATTTGAAGCTGGGGGAAAGTCACGACTTTTTTGGGATTTTCGAGGGTCCTGGACTTTTGTCGTAACCGTCACTGTTGGACAGGCGCGACAAAAGTCCCCCATGCGGGAATCGGCCCCACCATATAGTTGGGACTTTAAATCCGGGACTCTATATCTAGTAGCGCCAGGCGGAATTGGTGACTTTTTTCGTGACCGTCACTGTTTTCTCCGTGAGGAAGCATCTTTGAAAGCCTAGTTTGAAACCAGGGCTTAGGGTCCTTCCCTTCCCTGGATAGGCCGCACAACCGCCCCCCGTTTTCAGGTGTCAAAACCAAGGGAAGGGCTGGAAGGCCGGGAGTCGGTCCTTTTGCGGGCTGTTTGGGGAACTTTTCGCTTTTTTGGCCCTCCAAGGAGCCACAGATTCTGCTGAGGAGGCGAAAAATCTTCTCTTATGAGGGGGGGAAAGGGCCCTCGATCCTGTATGCTTGGAGAAGGCAGATGGAAAAGGAGCCCCGATGAACGGAACCCGCCGATTCCGGAGCCTTCACCTCGAGAACTGGAAGAACTTCAAAAGGGTCGATGTGGTCCTCCAGGGCAGGGTCTTCCTGGTGGGCCCCAACGCCGCAGGGAAGTCCAATTTCCTGGACGTCTTTCGCTTCCTGAGGGACCTCGCCTCCCCCGGCGGTGGCCTCCAGGAGGCCCTCCGCCGCAGGGGGGGAGCCCCCGGTGTCAGGATAGTTGTCCCACCTTCCGAAGGCGTTTGGCCCCCCCGGGCGGGGGCCAAGTTAGGAAGAAGTTAGGGGGCGAGATTGGACCAACTTTCCATGAAGTTTTCCCCAGGTTTCAAGGCTCGGATGGTGCAACGGATGGCGGGACCGGAGGGGATTTCTGCCACCGCCCTTTCCCGGGAAACTGGGATTCCCCAGCCTACCCTCTCCCGTTGGCTCCGGGAGGCTCGTAACCTCGAGGCCATGAAGAAGAAGTCCCAGCAGAACAAGAAGGCGGTGCGTCCCCCGCACCGGTGGACCCCGGAGGAGAAGCTCCAGGCCGTGATCCAGGCCTCCCAGCTCCCCCAGGATCAACTGGGGGCCTTCCTGCGGGAGAAGGGGCTCCATGCCGCCCACCTGGAGGCATGGCGCAAAGCCGCCCTGGAAGCCCTCCAGGGAGCCTCCAAGTCCAAGAAGACCTCCCCGGAGGCCAAGAAGATCAAGGCCCTGGAGAAGGCTCTTCAGAGGAAGGAGAAGGCCCTGGCGGAGATGGCGACCCTTCTGGCGCTCAAAAAAAAACTGGAGGCCTATTTGGAGGAAAGGGACGACGACACACCCACGGGGACCGGGACTGGATCCTAGGGAGGTTGGAAGAGCTCAAGGCCCAAGGGATCTCCGAGGCCAAGGCATGCCAAGTTCTTGGGATTTCCCGGAAGACCGCCTCCCGGTGGCGGAAACAAGGGATAGGGGAAGACCGGAGAGCGGGTCCGAAGACCCCGCCGAAGAACAAGCTATCCCCTCAAGAGGAGAAGAAGATCCTGGAGAAGGTCAACTCGGAGGAGTTCCGGGAGATGTCTCCCAAGCAGATCGTCCCGAGATTGGCGGACCGGGGGGAATACTTGGCCTCGGAGTCCACCATCTACCGAATCCTGCGAAGGGAGGGGCAAGCCACCCACCGGGAGAATACGGCGCCCCCCTCCCAGGCGGCCCGGCCGAAGCCCAAGGTGGCGACCGGCCCCAACCAGGTATGGAGCTGGGATATCACCTACCTCCAGACCCTGGTTGGAGGGGTCTTCTTTTACCTCTATGTGATCCTGGACGTCTGGAGCCGGAAGATCGTGGAATGGGAGGTATTTCCCGCGGAAAACGGAGAGAACTCCATCCTTCTCTTCCAGAGGGCGCTATCCCAGGAAGGTGTGGACCCATCCAAGCTGATCGTCCACAACGACCGGGGAGGCCCCATGAAGCATGGGACCTTCAAGAGTTTCCTGGGCCGGCTGGGGGTATTCCAGAGCTTCAGCAGGCCGAGGAGAAGCGACGACAACCCTTTCATAGAGGCGACCTTCAGGACCATGAAGTATCGACCTTTCTATCCGGAGAAAGGCTTCGAGACGATTGAGGACGCCCGTGCGTGGGTATCGAAATTCGTGTACTGGTATAACCGTCAACACCTCCACTCTGCCATTGGATTCGTGACCCCCCATGACAGGCACGAGGGCCGGGATGTGGAGATCCTGGCGCGGAGAAAGAAGGTATACGAGGAGGCGAAGAGGCGGCACCCGGAAAGGTGGACCGGCCATACCCGTAACTGGTCGCCCGTCGAGGTGGTGGTCCTCAACCCTCCCCTGGAAGAGACATCGATACAGGTGGCTTGAATCCTTTATCGTCCATTTGGATATCAGGTGGAGACAAAGGGTAAAGCGAGCCCCCTTGAAAACATAAAGAAATAGAGGACAATCCGAGTGACCCGGGCGGAGGATAGGGCTCTGCTGGGGAGCAACCCGAGCGCCGACCCGGGGACCAAGACCGAGGGGAGGGTGGCATGCGATGTCACCCTCTCTTCACCCTCCCCTCGGGATTGGTATAATGCGATAAACCCCAGGGGGTTTGGGGGACAGAGTCCCCCAAAAAATGACAAAAGAACGGGCCGAAGGCCCCTCCTCTTTCTGGGAAAACCCTGCCGGTCTAAATATCCGCAGGAGGGACTTGAAAAACCAATATCTCTCATGGCATGATGATGGCATCATTTGGTGGGACAACTATCCTGACACCCACCGGGGAGTGACCGCCGTCCGTTGCCTGGCTGCCCGAAGGCACCCCGATGTCGAGATCCGTGTGGAGGTGAGTGACCCGGAAGGTCCCTGGGAATACGAAATTGCATTCTCTCAGGACAACAAGCGCCAACCCCGGGTCCGTAGAGAGATCGTCCGCAAGGGGGTCCAGGTCCTCTTGGAACGGCCGGACGAAGAGGACAAACAAGACCCGGTGCGGCTCACCCAGACCCACCTGGAGCAGGTCAACGTCAACCGCCCCTTCCGGACCCTCGTAGACTTCTTCGCCTCGGTCCGTTACCTCCACATCGTCCCCCAGCTCATCCGCGAGCCGGACCGCTCCGCCGGACGCTCGGGCGATCCTTTTGGTGGAGACTTCCTCGAGCAGATCGCCGGAACACAGGCCCGGACCCGCGATGCCCGGTTACGCCGCATCCGCGACGCCCTCCGCATTGCCGTTCCTCAACTCCAAGAGATCGAACTAACCCGGGACGACCGGGGAACCCCCCACCTCCGGGGAAAGTACCGGCACTGGCGGCCCCAGGGGGCATGGCAGACGGAAGAGCAATTCTCCGATGGGACACTCCGGCTGATGGGCCTCCTTTGGGCCGTGATGGAAAAAAGGGGGCCCCTTCTCCTTGAAGAACCGGAGCTGTCCTTGCACCCGGAGATCGTGCGCCTCCTTCCCCAGCTTTTGGCCAGGACCAACCGCCGGACAGGCCGGCAAATCATCCTCAGCACACATTCCCCGGATCTTCTCAGGGACGAAGGGGTCGGGCTCGATGAACTTCTGCTCCTCATCCCCGCAAGCGAGGGCACCCAGGTCCTCCCCGCCTCGTCCCTCAAAGACGTCCACCACCTTTTGGAGGGGGGGCTCACATTGGATGAAATCGTGATTCCCAGGACCCGCCCCGCCGGCCCCAGGCAATTGATGCTCTTCGGGGAAGACTGACCATGGGGACGAAGGTCCTGATCTCCGCAGCCGTGGAAGGAATCGTGGACGAGGCGGTGGTCGAAAAACTCATCCGCCGCGCCGGAGGTGAGCCCGGTTCGGTCTACGGCAAAGCAGGAAAGGCTCTTCTTCGCAAACGAATCGAAGGCTACAACAAGGCGGCGTATCTTTCACCTTGGATCGTGCTCGTGGATCTGGACCAGGAAGAAGAGTGCCCGCCTCCCCTCCTGAAAGAATGGCTTCCGACGGTTGCGCCGCGTCTTTGCTTTCGGGTCGCAGTCAGAGCCGTCGAAGCATGGCTTCTTGCCGATGCCGGGAACCTGGCGGGATTTCTTGGAATACCTAAAAAACGGATTCCCGAGGACCCCGAGTCCCTGGAAAGCCCAAAACAATTCCTAGTGGACCTGGCCAGGCGTTCCAAGCGGAGGGTGATCAGGGAAGACATGGTCCCCCGGGAAGGGAGCGGACGCTCCGCGGGACCCGCCTATACCTCGCGAATGCTCCAATTCGTCATGGACTCCTGGAATCCCGCAAGAGCCGCTCTCCACGCCCCAAGTCTCCGCAGGGCCGTGGCTTGCCTGGAAAGACTAATCCGGCCCTGAGGACGGCCCTTTTTCCGTTTTCCTCGAGCGTTCCCTCCGTTCCTTTGGAGGGTCCAGGCTGGAACGATCCATTCGGATGGCCCGGGGGAGTCTACGCCCCGCCGGAGCCCTGCCGGGCGCGGAGGCGGGCCAGGGCGCGGCGGAGGGCGTATTCGGCCCTTGGGATGTCGATGTCCGGGCGCCCCCGCTTCTCGAGCCTCTCCCTGGCCCGCTGGAGGGCGGCCTTGGCCCGGGCCTCGTCGATCTCCTCGGCCATTTCCCCGGCGTCCACCACGAAGACCAGCTTGTTCCTCCGGACCTCCATGAAACCGCGGGCCAGGGCCATGAAGCGTTCTTTCCCGGCTTCCTCGAGAATCTTGGTCACCCCCGGCTCTACGAGCGAGATCATGGGGGCGTGCCTGGGCAGGACCCCGAAGAATCCGTCGGCCCCGGGAAAGACGATGGACCGGATCCTGCCCCGGTAGACCTTCCGGTCCGGGCTGATCACCTCGATTTCCATCGTCGCCGCCTGGGTCGCGCCTTCGGCCATGGCTTCCTTCCCGCCTTTCCTAGGCTCCCGCCTCGGCCAGGAGCTTCTTGCCCTTCTCCTGGGCCTCCTCGATGTTGCCCACCATGTAGAAAGCCTGCTCGGGCAGGTCGTCGTGCTTGCCTTCCAGGATCTCCTTGAAGGAGCGCACCGTGTCGGTCATGGGCACGAACCGGCCCGGCGTTCCCGTGAACTGCTCGGCCACGAAGAAGGGCTGGGAGAGGAAACGCTGGATGCGCCGCGCCCGCTTCACCACCAGCTTGTCCTCGTCGGCAAGCTCCTCCATGCCGAGAATCGCGATGATGTCCTTCAGGTCGTGGTAGCGCTGGAGCACCCGCTGGACCTCCCGGGCCACCTGGTAGTGCTCCTCCCCGACGGTTTCGGGGGTGAGCATCTTGGAGGTGGACTTCAAGGGATCCACGGCCGGGTAGATTCCCAGCTCCGCGATCTGCCGCTCCAGGATGATCGTGGAGTCCAGGTGGGCGAAGGTCGCCACCGGCGCCGGGTCGGTGATGTCGTCGGCGGGCACGTAGATGGCCTGCATGGAGGTCACCGAGCCCTTGGTGGTGGAGGTGATCCGCTCCTGGAGTTCCCCCATCTCGGAGGCCATGGTGGGCTGGTAGCCAACGGCCGAGGGCATGCGCCCGAGCAAGGCGGACACCTCGGATCCGGCCTGGACGAAACGGAAGATGTTGTCGATGAAAAGAAGGACGTCCTTGCCCTCGGTGTCGCGGAAATACTCCGCCATGGTGAGCCCCGAGAGGCCCACCCGGAGCCTCGCGCCGGGGGGCTCGTTCATCTGGCCGAAGACGAGCACCGCGTTGTCCAGCACGGAAGCCTTGGACCCGTCGGGCAGGGAGTATTCCGCCTCGGCCATCTCGAGCCAGAGGTCGTTGCCCTCGCGGGTCCTCTCCCCCACGCCGCAGAAGACGGAAAACCCGCCCTTCTCCACGGCGGTGATCCGGATCAGCTCCTGGATGAGCACCGTCTTGCCCACCCC
>JALUZX010000741.1 GCA_027011425.1 Planctomycetota bacterium | reverse complement strand
CTCCGGACGGAGGGCCGCGACGACCTCCGCCTGGAAGGCGGCTTCGCCGTGCGGGCGGATTTGAAGCCCGAGGAAAGGCAGGCCATGATCCTCGTGAAGTGGGGCATGACTTTCGCTCTTGGGGTATGCGGCGCGGGAATTCCCAAGGCCACCCTGACCCTGCGGGGAACCCGCAACCTCCCGGGCAAGAAAGTGGTCCTGGGCGGCTGGGATCCTCTTCCCCTGGATGAATGGTCCACATTGAAACTCGTGGCCGACGGAGAAGGATGCTGGCTCATGGTGAACGGAAGGGTCGTGGACCGGGCCAAGGCCAAGGGCAAGCCCTATTACCGCCTGGGGGAACCGATCTTCATCTCCGCCCCCCAGGCTCCCGTGGCGGGTGTCATGGACGAAGTGGGCCTTCAGGCCCTGGACCGGGAGCCGCCCGAGGCCTTTCCAGAGGGCGTGGAATATCTGAAAGGACCCGAGCTGGTCCGTTTCGTCCCCGGGGGCGCCCTGGACCCGGCTCTCCACCCCGACGGAGTGGACCTCCAGTTCCGCCTTCCCGGCGGAAAGATCCAGGAAGTCTTCGTCACGCCGGCGGGAGTGGTGGAATGAACTCTACCCCCGGGAAAGGCGTCCCTTCCCCATTCCGGGCCCTCCCGGCGCGGAGGGGCCTGGCCCTCCTCATGGTCCTGTTGGCCCTGGCCTTCCTCCTGGCCCTTGCCCTTCCTTTCCTTCTTTCCGTAACCTCCGAAGGGACAGCCGCCAGGCGCCGCTTGTCCGCGGCCAAGGCGCGCCGGGCCGCGGCTTCCCTGAGAGACGCCCTTCTCAGGAGGGCCTCGGCCTCCGACCCCTCGCTGGACTCCTTTCCTCCCAAGGGCCCCGCTTCCCTGGTGGACACCCGGGAGGAAATCGCCCGGTGGGAACCGGGTTCCCTGGAAGAGGCAGACGAACTCGCCCGGGCGGGTGAGAACCTGGGGGGCGAGACCTGGGACGCCCAGAGCCGCATCTGCGCCGAAGGAGCGGGGCCCCTGGTCTATGCCAATATCCTGGGCTGGTCCGCCATGATCACCGAGCCCGTGGAACTGGACGCCGTGGAGATCCCCGTGGATTCAACGGCGGGTTTCGGGAAAAGCGGCTACATCTGGATCATGGGGGAACTTGTCCATTACGGGTCCAAGACGGCCACTTCCTTCCTCCAGTGCCGGAGGGGGGTGGGCTACGACCAGTCCACGGGCATCGTGGACCGGTGGGGCCCGCCCCGCAATTACAGGGTGGGGATCCCCGTGATCGACGTCCGGGCCTGGCACCTGGCCGTCTCCCCCGTGACCCGGAGCGGCCGCAAGGGGTGGCGCCCCTGGACCCGCTTCGAGGAGATGAAGGAGATCGAGAAGGAGGGGCACGGGCCTCTCCCGCCCGACAAGCTGGCCAGGTTGAAGACCTTCATGACTCTCCGGTCTTCCCGCCGTTTCTCCCCCGCCTGGGTGAACGCCCAGCCCCTCCTCCGGGCGGAGACCCTGAAGAACGGCAGGTCCATCCTCTACGTTCCTTCTCCCCGGTATTTCAATACCGGGGCCCTGGTCCGGATCAGGGGCACGGACAAAAAGGTGGAATACGGCGTGGTCCTGGGA
>JALUZX010000740.1 GCA_027011425.1 Planctomycetota bacterium | reverse complement strand
GTTCCGTCGGTCGCCCAGGGCCCCTGGCAGGCGCCCCTCTGGAAAGGCCAGAAAACCGCCCGCCCCCCTCCCAGGGGAATGCCCCAAACATGCCTTTTGAAAGGCCGCAAGATGGGCGCCATCCCCTGGAAAGCATAAGATCCCACCCGCCGGACGCTTCTAGCCGTGCCGTCCGTCCAGAAAAGACCGAACTTCCCCGGCGGAAGGCTTTTGTCCCTTCCCAGGAAGAAAACGCGGCCCCCTGCGCGGAAGGGGCACTGGAACCCGCCGCTTTTCGCCCCCGGAAAGAGGTCGACCAGGCGGGCCGTCCCGGCCTTCGTTCCATCGGTGATCCAGGGTTCCTTCCCGAGAAAGGACTTTTTGTCTTCCCCCTCGAAGAGGATCTTGTCCCCCAGCCGGACCAGGTTGGCGGCGTGGACGAGCGAGGGAGCGAGAGGTTTCGTTCCCGCCGGACTTCCGTCCGTGACCCAGAGGCTGGACTTCCCGGCCTTTCCCCCGGCTGTAAATACGGCCGACCTGCCCAGGGGGACGCATTCCATGAACCATCCCGACGCAACCCCAGGGAAAGTATCCGCCAGGAGGTGAGTCCCCTTGGCCGTTCCGTCCGTGACCCAGGGCTCCCACCCGTTCTTGTCCGTCCAGGCCGCGAAGAGGACCTTGTTTCGGAAGGGAACGGGCCGGAGGAATCCGCCCCTGAAGGGGAAGAAACAACGCGTTCCGGCGGCGGTCCCGTCGCTTCGCCACAGCCCTTTCACTTTTCCGGAAATTCCCGAGAAAAAGATCCCGAAAGGCCCGGGAAGGAGTTCGCTCATGCCGGAAAACTCCAGGGGGGAGACCCTCCTCGTGCCCCTCCGGGTTCCGTCGGTGACCCAGAGTTCCCTGGACTTCCTGCCTTTGCCCTTGGAGCCGGCCTGGAACCAGGTCTTTCCCAGGAACCCAGTGAAACCCTCCGGGTAGGAACAGGCCGTGACGACTTGCCTGTTGATCTCCTTGAGAAGCCCTGTCCCCCTTGGGGTTCCGTCGCTCCAGAAGAGTTCCCGGCCCAGGCTCTGGTGGACCCCGGAGTAGAGGACCCTCCCTCCCAGGGGCGTCATGAACCAGGGGCGCGTTGGACCCGGCCCGCCGGGGGCGGCGTCCAGGCAGAGCGTGCCCTTCCCCGTCCCGTCGGTGCGCCACAGTGCGAATCCCGAGCCGTAGGGACCCGTGACGTAGGCCCGGAAGAAGATAGAGTTCATCCCCCCAACCGGGTCGAACCAGTCATACGCCGGGTAGACCCCCTCCGGGACGGCCTTGAGGGTCCCCGCAGGGGTCCCATCGGTGCTCCAGAGGCTCGGCCTGTGGGAAGGATCGCTCCCCTGCCTCGCGCTGAACCAGACCTTCCCCTTCCAGACCAGGGGCCTCAAAAACCCATGACGGAAATCAGTGGTAATCCTCCGGAGGAGGATGACCTTACCGGTGACCGTGTCGAAGGCGTAGGGGTTTTCGCCCAGGAGGGCCTTGGACGGTGCGCCGAAAACGACCCGGCTTCCCAGGAGGAGGGGAGTGGTCCAGGGCCTCCCGTTGAAAGGCAGGGCGGCGACCCGGACCGCCTTCCTTCCGCCGGTTTCCCATAC
>JALUZX010000739.1 GCA_027011425.1 Planctomycetota bacterium | reverse complement strand
GCCCAACCTCCCGCCCGTCTCCTTCCGGGTGACCATGGGAATGGACCAGACCGAGGGCGCCAAGGACAAGGGGAACCTCCAGGCTCCCACGGACGTGAACATCCTGGCCGCAGGGACCATTGGGGAGGACGTCTCCTTCTTCTTTCACCAGGGAGGGGGAATCCGCTACTACGTGCAGTTCTCCAACCTCCTGGAGGAGACCTTTACGGACACCCTCCTTCCCCGCTATGCCCTCAACCTGAAACTGGGGCTCTTCGAGCCCGGGGTGATGGAGACCAGCAACGCCCGCCGCCTCACGGCAACCCCCCTTCTCGCCCGCACCGTCACCTACAGCCGCGCCGGCGAGGCGGGCAATTCCTTCGCCATCGACCGCCAGATCGGAGCGGAAGCCCACGGCGTCCTCTTCCACCGGACGCGCTACGTCCTGGGGGTGGTCAACGGAAACGGCGACGGGCCGGACAACAACAGCCGCAAGGACGTCTACGGCAGGCTGGCCGTCAAGGTGGGCGGCATGCGCTTCTCCGGGGAAGAGCCGGAATCGGACGACCAGGAGGAGGGAGGCAAGGGGGACGCCCTCTTCCGGGACCGGGCCTACGTGGACAACTCCTTCACCCTGGGGGCCTTCTTCTGGCTCGGCCGGTTCACGGCCTTCGATTCGGCGGCCGGCAGGAACTACGACATCGACTTCCGCAGGGTGGGCCTGGACTCCCGGCTCAACTGGTGGGTCTTCGACTTCAATTGCGGAGTCATGTACGGCAAGGACGACAACGGTCTGAACACCAACTACGACATCGCCCAGACCGTCTACTTCGCCTCCCTCCGCTACATTCCCTACCCCTGGCTCATCGCCACGGGCCGCTACGAAAAGGTCTTCTTCCGGGACCCGGCCACCAAGGCTTTGGACGACCAGGAGGTGGGGCGCTTCATTCTCTCCGCCACGGCCCTGGTGCGGGTGAACCTGAGGCTCACCGTGGAAGGACGCCTCAACCAGAGCCTGGGATACCCAGGAACGGAAGACGACACCCTTCTCCTCAGGCTGGATTACAGTTTCTGACCATGGGTCCCACGGAAGAAAAACCCATGCCCCAAACGGAGGAACAGGCCCGGAAGGGCCTTTCCCGGAGGAGGGCCCTCAAGCGCCTGAGCGCCTGGGGGATCCTGGTCTTCCTGGCGGCCCAGGCGGTGATCTGGATCCGCGCCCTCTTTCCGAGGACCCGCCTCGAAGGCCCCCGGTTTCTCCGGGCCGGAAAGATCCCGGACTTCCAGGTGGGCGCCGTGGACCAGCGCTTCCTCTCCTCCCACAGGGTCTGGATCGTCCGCACCCGGGAAGGGATCTACGCCCTCTACGCCCGGTGCACCCACCTGGGCTGCACTCCCGCCTGGGTGAAGACGGTGAAGAAATTCAAGTGCCCCTGCCACGGAAGCGGTTTCGCCCTGGACGGGACCAACCTGGAAGGCCCGGCCCCCACCCCGCTGGAGCGCTTCCCCGTCTCTCTCGACAGGGAGGGCCGGCTGGTGGTGGACCTGGGAAGGCGGATCCACAAGAGGAGGGACGGAACCTGGAGCGGACCGGGAGCCTTCCTCCCCGTCCGGCCGGGGGGAGAATAAGGGGGAGG
>JALUZX010000738.1 GCA_027011425.1 Planctomycetota bacterium | reverse complement strand
CCCTTGGCGAAGCAGTAGATCTTCCCCTTGGATGTGCTCACAAGAAGGCGGCCTTCCGCGGCGGCCAGGGCGTAGGCCCTTCCTTCCACCGGGGCGGACCAGACCTTTCGCCCAGACGAGGCCTTCCAGGCGGAGACCCGGTCCTGCCCGCCCGTAAAGAGAAGGTCGCCGGCCGCGAGAAACCCGTAGGGCTCCTTGCAGGGCTTGTTCCAGAGGAAGCACTTCTTCATGGCCCTGTTGAGCCGGGCGATCTCTTTCCCCATCGTGTCGATGCGGAGGCGGAGTTTCTTGCCTTCCGGGGATTTCCCGCCCTTCTTCTTGAGGAGGGCGGCGAGCTTCTTCTTTTGGGCTTCCAGGTCCACCCGCTTGCGGAGGAGCGCGATGTAGCGATTCCGGTTCAGGGCAAATAGGCTCGTCCTTCCGTGGATGTAGTAAATGCCTCCCCGGGAGACCAGGTGGAGGCCCTGGAAGGAGACGAGCTTACGGCGGGTCTTGGCGTCGGTGAGGGTCAACGTGCCGCCTGTGTCCCCCGGTCCCGCGGCGACCACGTCGTCTTCCACCACGGCGTATCCTCCCCCCGAACTGGGGATGGAGGCGAGTTTTTTGCCGTTGCGCTTGTCGAAGGCCACCGGCGCGGTCCGGCCCGTGGGCACGAAGAGGCGGTCCTTGGAGGCGAGGATGTAGCCCTGGGGGGAGATGTCGGTCTTGACCTTCCACAATTCCTTGCCCGTGGCCGCGTCCAGGCAGCAGAGATAGACCCCCGCCAGGTGGGGAAAGAGGCCGGAGCAGAAGAAAGCCTTGCCCTGGTCCACGACGACGCCTGTGCGGATGGGCCAGAGCGAGATCATCCGGCGGTTGCCGATCACGAGCTGGTCCTTGGGGGCGGGGAAGACCTTCCAGAGGAGGCGGCCCGTGGCGGCGTCCAGGCAGTAGACCCGGCCGTCGTCGGAGCCGAAATAGAGCTTGCCCCCGGCCAGGGTGGGGGAGAGGCGGACGGGCCCGCCGGCGAAGAAGGTCCAGACCTCCTCGCCCGTGGCCAGGTCCAGGCAGTGGACCTGGTCGTCGGCGGAGGAGCCGAAGTAGACCCTTCCCCCCGCCGCGGCCAGGTGGAAGGCCCGGTCGTAGATCACCCTGGGGGCCAGGTTGTGCTTCCTGTGCCAGAAGTCGTTGGGCGCCGGGTCGGGCCAGGCGGGCCTTGGTGCCAGCCTGGGGACATGGACCCATTGCAGCTTCAGGGGGAGCCCCGGGGACCGCTCGACCAGGGCGTTCCGGCTGGGGCCGTGGTTGTAGGTCGGCCAGGACTGGGCCGCCAGGCCCCCGGCCAGAAAGACCGCCGTCCAGGCGATCCCGAAGAACTTCAAGACTCCATGATTCATCTGCAGGTTTCCGCCTCGTTGGGGAACATCACTCAAAGTGCCTGTCCATTTCAGTTCAGTCCCGCCAGTTTACCGCCTTGTCCCGGCAGGTCACGCCCGGCCTTCTCCCTTTACCCTCCCCGAATCTTTATTCTGATTTTGTTTGGTTTTTCACAGTTTGATTGAATGGAAGGACAGGAGGCGGAAAATTGTTTCTTCCAATTCTTTGCGGGGTTCTTGGTTTGGTTCCTCAGGCGGGGAG
>JALUZX010000737.1 GCA_027011425.1 Planctomycetota bacterium | reverse complement strand
ACGATGGCCCGCACCCGCCTGGCCCGGGCCATCGTCCAGTTCAAGACCGGCCTGGCCCGGCTGAAGCGCGCCATGGGGCTCCTTCCCCGGGAAGAGACCCCGGCAGAGACAAAAAAATGAAAAAAGAAGAAGGTTCGGCCGCTCTCCTCCTGGACTGCCCCAGGTCCTACGGTGCCTTCTGCGCGGGGGTGGTGGAAACCCTCGTGGTGGAGGGGAAGCTGGACTTCCAGGTCTTCTACGGAATCTCGGATTCCGCCTTGTCCGCGGGATTCCTGGCCCAGGCCCAGAAGGAGGAAGATCCCACCCGGTCCGTCTCCTCTCTCGCCATCTACAGCGACAGGCTGGGCCGGTTGTGGAGAGAGAAGATCAAGGGCCGCAAAAGCGTCTTCTGGCTCAGGACCGGGGGATTCGTGGGACCCCTGGCGGGCAAGAACAGTGTCTTCGACCTGACCCCCTTGAGGAGATTGCTTTCCCCTGAAATCGACACCGAACTTCTCTGCACCAGCGGCAGGTCCCTGCTGGGGGGGGTGACCTCCCTCCGGACGGGCCGGCACCACATCTTCTGGAACAATCCGGATTACCGGAGATGGCTCCCGTCCTACCTCTTCGCCAGCGCTTCCCTGCCCTTCCTGGTGGAGCCCGTGGAGGCCCCTCCGCCGGGAGACCCGGAAGCGCCGAAAGAACCTCTGGCCGACGGGGCCCTCTCCAGCTTCCAGCCCCTCCAGGATCTCCTGGAAGAAAAACCCTCCCGGGTGGTCGTGGTGACCTGCAACCACGGGGAGGTCCCGGAAAGGGACTTCGCCGACAATTTTCTTGGGACGGCGGTAGGGGCCTACAATTTTCTCGAACGGGCCGAGGAGATTCTCAGAGGGCGCATTCTCTCGGGAAACATCCTGGGGGTAAGGGAACTGGTCCGGCTCAAGGAGAATTTCCTCCGCTTGAAGAGCCGGCTCTCGGCGGAATCCCGGGCTCTCATGGAGTTCAAGGAACTGGAGGAACGCCTGGGAAAGATCCACATCTGCCCCATCCAGGTCATCGGCCCGGAAGAACCCCTGGAAGGCCCCCTGAACAGCTTCCGTCCCGCCCACATCCTCAAGAACCTGGAAGCCGGGCATCGGGCGGCCCGGGCCTTCCTGGAAGGGGCGGGGGAAAGGCCTCCCGGATGATTTCCTCCGCCTCGCCGGGCGTGCGGGCGGAGAAGATCGCCCGGCGCAGGCGCGAGGCTCCCGGCCGGCCTTTGACGAGAAAACAAAAGAAACTCCGGAAGGCCTGGACCCCGCCCGGAATCCCCTTCCTTTCGGTGAGCCAGGCCAGAATCTCCCGGCCCGCCTCCCCGATCTCCTCCGGCCCGGGGGGAAGGGGGTCCCTACCGGCCAGGAGGGCCAGGGTCTCCCGGAAGATCCAGGGCCTGGAGAGGGCGCCCCGGGCGAGCTGAAGACCGTCACAATCCCCTCTTTGGAGGATCTCCACGCACCTGCAGGGGTCGAAGAGGTCTCCCGACCCGAACAGGGGCGCCCGCCCCTGGAGGGATTCCCGGCAAGCCCGGACGACTCCCCAATCGGCCCGGCCTGCGTATCCCTGCTCCCGGGTCCGGCCGTGAACAGTCACGGCCGGACCCGGGAG
>JALUZX010000736.1 GCA_027011425.1 Planctomycetota bacterium | reverse complement strand
CTCTTCACGGGTGAGCAGGGGGCCGTGGGGACGTCCCGGCTCCCCCGGATCCGCCCCCGGGCGTCCATGTGGCAGGTGAGGCAGCCCACCCCCTCCTTGAGGCGGGTCGTCCTGGGGAGGACCCGCTGGTCCAGGCCCGTCTCCAGGACCGGCCGGGGCACGTGGCAGGACAGGCACGCCTGGTTGCGGAAATCGTTGGAGAGTTTGCGCACCTCCTGGTCGGTCCAGGCCTTGGAATGCCAGGACTCCTTCCACTCCTTGTAGACTTCCGGGTGGCAGAACCTGCACTGGGCGCTGGATGTGAAGGCCGGGGCCTTCCGCTTGCCCGGTTTCCTCGTGGAAAAAGCCGCCACGGCTCCGATCGCCAGGGCCAGGATCCCAAGCAGGAGAAGGACCCGGAAGAAAGGATGGGGCCTCCTCGTGCCTGCCGCCCGGGGAGGGGGAGAGGAAGGCGGGATGATCTCCTTCCCTACAGGGGGGGTCCGTGGAGAAGGCGGGACGTATCCGCTTCCAAGGAAGTCCTTTACGAAGGGGTGGGGCGGGGCCTGGAGGAGGTCCTCTCCCTTCCCGGCGCCCAGGATCAGGCCCTCGTTCATCACGGCGATCCTGTCTCCCAGGCGAAGGGCCTCCTCCCTGTCGTGGGTCACGAAGAGGCAGGCCACGCCGGCCTTCTTCACAAGCTCCACCACCAACTGCCCAAGGGAGGCCCTGAGGTGGGGGTCCAGGGAGCGGAGGGGCTCGTCCAGGAGAAGGAGGTCCGGCTCCCGGGCGAGGGCCCGGGCCAGGGCCACGCGCTGTCCCTCCCCCCCGGAGAGTTCCGCCGGGAGGGAGCGGGCCTTTCCGGAGAGCCCCACCATCTCCAGGAGTTCCGCGGCCTTGGCCTTCCTCGCCTTTCCCTTTCCGGGAACGGCGAAAGCCACCTGGTCCAGGACGCGCATGTGGGGCCAGAGGGCCAGGTTCTGGAAGACCATTCCGATCCTGCGCTTCCCCGGCTCCACCCGGATGGCCGGGTCGTTGAGAACCGTGCCCTCGAGAAGGATCCTCCCCCCTAAGGGTTCCAGAAGGCCCGCCACCGCCCGTAGAAGGGTGGTCTTGCCGCACCCCGAGGGACCCACCAGGCAGAGGACCTCGCCCCGTTCCACCCTCAAGCTCACCGGGCCGGCCTTGAAATCCCCTCCAGGGGAAACCACCAGGTCTTCGATCTCGAGCGTCGCCATCTCACGCCACCTCCGGCCGTTTCCCCGTAATCGTCCAGTAGAGCAGGGGCAGGGAAGCGGAGCAAAGAAAGAGAAGGATGAAGAGGGCCGCCCCAACGTCCTGGCCGCCGAAGTGGACGACGTTGGCGATCCGGTTGATGGCCGTCGGGTTCCCCGCGGGAACCCGGGCCGCCAGGTCCAGCTCCCGAAGGGAGAGGACGAAGGTGAGAATGGCCCCGGCGAAACCGGCGGGCAAGGCCATGGGCAGGTGAATTCTGAGGAGGCGCCGGAAGGATCCCGCCCCGGTGAGCAGGGCGGCTTCCTCCATCTGCACGGGAAGGCGGCGGAACCAGCCGGCCAGGGAGAGGACCGCCAGGGGAAGGAAGCGGGCCGTATAGGCAAGGACCAGCATGAGGGGGGTGCCGTAG
>JALUZX010000735.1 GCA_027011425.1 Planctomycetota bacterium | reverse complement strand
GAACTGGGGGAAGGCGGGGAAGGGGGGCCGCTCCTTCCGGTTGAAGGACCCGGAACTGGTGGAGGCCAGCGGAATCGCCTGCTCCTTGCGCCGTCCCGGGTATTTCTGGATCCACAACGATTCGGGAGACCTGCCCAGGTTGTTCGGCGTGGACGAGAAGGGCCGGACGGCCGGCACGGTTCTCCTGGAAGGAGTGCTCGCCCTGGACTGGGAAGACTGCGCCCTCGAGCCTCCCCGGGAAAAGGGAGGGCCCCCCATGCTCTGGGCCGGGGACATCGGGAACAACCTGGGACTGCCCCTTTTGAAAGTGCTCTACCGGTTTCCCGAGCCGGACCCGGGAAAACTGGGGAAGGTGAAAGGCAAGGTCCTGAAGATTCCAAAGAAGGAGTTTTCCGTCTTCCGGTGCCGCTTTCCCGGGGGGAGAAGGGATTGCGAGTGCCTCATGGTCCATCCCCTGACGGGGATTCCCTACCTGGTGCCGGCGGTGAACGGCCCCGAAGTCGGTCTTTTCCGCTGGCCCGGAAAGCTCGAGGCGGGCCTGAAAGTCCGTATCCTGGAGGAGACGGCTCTCCTGAAAGTGCCCCTCTCCACGCCGGCGGGCCGAAGGATCAGGGGCGGAGACTTCGGGCCCGGAGGGAAGTGGTTCGTCCTGCGCTCCCTGACCCACCTCCTGATCTATTCCTTTCCGCCCGGGAGAGCGGGGGGGAAGAAAAACTCTTCCCCCGTGCTCCGCCCCCTCCTGGTTCTGAAGGCCCCCAAGGAGATCCAGGGGGAGGGTGTGGCCGTCGAACCTGGCGGAAAAGCCCTCTGGCTTTGCGGCGAAGGAAAAAAGAGCAAAGTCATCCGCGTCCCCTTGCCGGAGATCCGGCTTCCCGTTCCCAAGCCGGGCCGCTCCAAGAAAAACAAAAAGGGCTGAGAAAAGCCTTCCCCGTCATCGATCCCGGGTGAAGACCAGGCTTCCCGTCTCCAGGCCGCCCAGGTCCATGCCGATCACGGGGCACTTCACCTTGAGAAGGAAGAAGACCCTCTTGTCTCCTCTTCCCGAGAGGGTTTCGTACTGGGCCTGGCCCTTGGCCAGGATCAGGGGGGCCTCCTCGAAGATCTTCCTGAACTCGGGGCTGGAGAGGCCGAGATCCGTCCCGGCCGCGGCGCATCCTGTGGAGACGAGGCGGGCCACCTGGTCCAGGCCCGCGGCCCGGGCGTCTTCCAATGTGGCGTCGTTGAGGATGGGGCCCCCTTTTGCGGCGTAGACCACGGGCTTTCCGAGCCTGGGGATCATCACTCTGTCGAAGACCGTCTCTCCCGCGTTGTCCCCGAGAAGAAGGACCCATTCGGCCCGGTCCAGGGCCTCTCGGAACTCCTCGAGGGAGTCCAGGGCGAAAGGCCGGGTCAGGGCTTCCTGGAGAGTCTTCTCCAGGTCGATGGGAGCGAAGTTGGGGCCCAGGTCGATGATGTTTCCCGCCACCCCCACCCGGAGGGCCGCCTCCAGGGGATCCGGGGCCTCCCGGACGATCCCTTCCAGGTGGGGGAGGAGTTCCAGGGCACGGGCGGTCCAGGCCTCTTTTTCCCTCTTGTAAGGGTCTTCCGAGCCGGAGAGGCGCCGGACGGCCTGGTGGATCCTGCTGGCG
>JALUZX010000734.1 GCA_027011425.1 Planctomycetota bacterium | reverse complement strand
TTTCCTTCTCATTGGAAAAGGATCGTTCACCCTGCCCATGAATCCCATCGACCCCAAGCGGCGCCTGCCGCACCCCCGCAAGAAGCCGCCCCGGCTATCCAGCGTGCTCGGGGACTTCCGCCTGATCCGGAAGCTCGGGGGGGGAGGGGCCACTGAAGTCTACCTGGCCGAGCAGATCTCCTTGTGCAGGCGGGTGGCCCTCAAGTTGATCCGGCCGGGCTCCCTCTTTTTCTCCGGCGCCAAGGAGAGGCTCCTTGCCGAGGCACGGGCCGCCGCCGGGATCCGCCACCCGGCCATCTGCCCCATCTTCGAAACGGGCGAATCCGGGGGCGTTCCCTACCTGGTGATGCCCTACATCGAGGGAGAGACCTTGGCGGCCTGGATCCGCGGGCGGTTCCAACCCGGGAACCCCGGCTTCAGGGATACGGTCCTTTCCATCCTCGCGGAAACGGCCCGTGCCATCCACTCGGCCCACCAGGCCGGCCTGGTCCACGGGGACATCAAGCCGAGCAACATCCTGATCACCCCCCAGGACAGACCCGTGATCCTGGATTTCGACATGGCCGGCCACGAAGGAAGGGAGCCGGAAGCAAGCTCCATCTTCCCCGGCTTCCGGGGCACCCCCGATTACATGCCGCCGGAAAGGCTCCAGCCCCACCCGGCTCCTCCCACGCGCCAAGGCGACGTCTACTCCCTCGGGGTGACCCTCTACGAATGCCTCACGGGCCAGAAGCCCTTTCAAGGGCCCACCCTGGAAAGGGTCCGGGAGAACATCCTTTCCGGGCACTATCCCCATCCCCGTTCCCTGGATCCCGGGATCCCCAGGGACTTGTGCCTGGTCATCGCCACGGCCATGGAGGAAGATCCGGGAAAAAGATACCAGAGCTGCCTGGAGTTCGCCGGCGACCTGGAAAGAGTGCGCAAGGCCCAACCCGTCCAGGCCCGCCCTCTTTCGGCCGCCCGCAAGACCCGCCGCTGGATCCGGAGGAATCCCCTCTTTACGGCCACATTCTTCGTCCTCCTCCTGGCCCTGATCCTTTCGGGAGTTCTCCTGGAAGACCTGCGGGAAGCGAACCGGCGGAACCGGGTCCTCTTGCGGGAGACCCAGGCCCTAGCCCTGGCCCGGGCATCGGCCCAGGTCTTCGGAAAAGACCAGATTCTCTCCCTCCTCCTTGCCCGGGCCGCCTTGAGGAAGGCCCCCCTCTACCAGACCCTCTCCCAGGTCCAGAGGGTCCTGGCCTCCCTCCAGGAAAGGGCCGTCTTTCCCGGCGGTGAAGGGCCGATGAAGGATGTGAGCTTCTCTCCTTCCGGAAAGAAGATCCTCACCAGGTCCGCCGGTGGTGTCGCCCGGATCTGGACCCCGGAAGGCAGCTTGCTCGGAAAGATCGGGCCGAAGGACCGTTTTGTCCTAAAGGCCTTCTTCGTCCCCCCTGGGGAGCTTGTCCTTACGGTGGACCAGAAAGGAAGGGTCGAGACCTGGACCGCCTCGGCCCGGAAACAAGGATCCCTCCACCCCTGTCCCGCCGGGGAGACCCGCTTTCTGGCCTCGGGAAAAGGGGGATTTCTTCTCTGCTGGGGGGCCGGCAAACGGGCCGCCATCATCTCCCTCTGGGGAAGAAAACAGGTCCTGCTTCCGGAGCCGTGCGTGTCCTCCACCTTTTTCGCCGCCTCCCCCGACGGAAAGGCCCTGGTCCGGGGCGACACATCGGGAAGACTCCTTGTCTACGACGGCCGGGGAAAAATCCTGGAGGAATGGAAAGATCCGAAATACCAGGTCTCCACGATCTCTTTCTCGGCCGACGGAACCAGGTTCGTCACTGCCTCGAAGAACGGCATCCTGAAAATCTGGAGCCGCCGGGGCCGCCTCCTGTCCACCCTGGACGGCGGGGGAAGAAGGATCTTTTCGGCCCGCTTTTCTCCGGACGGCAGGACGCTCCTCACCGCAGGAATCGATCGGACCGTCCGCCTGTGGGACCTGACCGCCGGGAAGGCCCGATGGATCCTGGGAGGAAGGGCGGGCCTTCTGGGGGCTCGATTCTCCCCATCCGGGAAACGAATCATGCTCGTCTATTCCCATTCCCTGGTGGAAATCTACGACCTCAGGCCCAGGTTTCTCCATCGCCTCAAGGGACACTTCGACTTGCTCCAGGATGCCGTCTTCTCTCCCGACGGGAAACACGTGGCGACGGCCTCCAGCGACGGTTCCGCCCGCCTCTGGTCCCTCCTCCCCGGACGATACCCCTTGTTGGACCACACGCTCCCGGCCGGCCGGATCGGGGCGCTCCCACCCAAGGTGGAATGCGGGGTCTTTCTTTCCACCGGGAAGCTTGTGGCAACCGGCGCCCACGACGGAGGACTCCGCCTCTGGGATGGCCGGGGTAGACTGGTCCACGCCTTCTTCACCGGGAAAATCCGTGGAGTCACGGCCAACCGGAAAGGCGATCTCTTCCTGGTCTCCTGCAACCCGGCCGCCCTTTTCCTCGTGGACCGGAAGGGAAGGAAACGGAAGACCTTCGCCTTTCCCAACGGCAAGGGAAGCGCCTGCCCGGCGGCTTTCTCCCCCGATGAGGAGGAGATCCTCTGCTCCCGGGCCGGAGGTTCCACTTGCCTCTGGAGCAGGACGGGGCGGCGGCTCCGGGTCTTTCCACGGATCGCCGGGAGCATACCCTGCGTGGATTTCTCGCCCGACGGGAAACACGTTCTCTACACCGTAATGGACAGGAAGGTCCTGGTATGGGAACCTCTTGGGAAGAAGGTTCTCGGTTTCCGCGAGAGGGGCACCCTTGTCACCTTCGCCCGATTCGGGCCCCGGGGCGAACGTATTCTCTCGGCCACCAAGGACGGAAAGGTGAAGATCCGGGACCTTCACGGCCGGGTCCTGGCGGTTCTTCTGGGCCACACGAGGGAAGTGACCTGGGCGGAATTCTCGCCCGACGGGAAGAGGATCGTGACGGCATCCAAGGACGCCACGGCCAGGATCTGGACGGACCAAGGCGTTCCCCTCCAGGTTCTCAAGGGACACGCGGCCCCCCTCACCTGCGCCCGCTTCTCCCCCTCGGGAAACCGGGTCCTCACCTGTTCCTTCGACGGCACGGCCAGAATCTGGGAGGTCCGGCCCGGAGAAATCCTCCGGTTGGCGGACCGGATCTGCCCGCGGGATTTCACCCCCAAGGAGCGCAGGGAGTATGCCCACATCCTGGGAGGCATGTAGGAGGCGCCTGAGGAACGGAGCGAAGCGCCGCCCCCTCCTTCCGCTCCGCTCAGGCTGAGGAGGCCAGGAGGGCCCGGATCTCCTCGGCCGAGCCCAAGGTGAGAGCCTTGGAAGCCAGGTCCCGGCAACGGCCCGTCTCCAGGGAAGACAGGGCCCGGAGGAAGGACGGGACCCTCACTGGGGAAATGGAGAAGGACCGGTATCCCGCGCCGATGAAGAAGGGAAGCGAGACCTGGTCGGCCGCATTCTCTCCGAAGAGCCCGATAGGCACGTTCCTCTCCCGGGCCGCCTGGTAGAGCCCCGCCAGGAGGCGGAAGAGGCCGGGGTGACAGGCCTGGAACCAGGGGCGGACCGAAAGGGAATCCCTGTCCGCGGCAAGGAGGTACTGGGTCAGGTCGTCCAGCCCGACCACGACGAAATCCGCCTCCCCGAGAAAGTCCGAAAGGGCCAGGGCCGTGGCGGGCACGTCCACGCAGATCCCGACATGGACCTCGGAAGGAAGCCCCTTCCCCTCCCCGGCCAGGGCTTCCCGTTCCTCATCCAGGGCCTGCCGGACCCGGCGCAGGTCTTCCCGGGTGGTGACGAAGGGAACCAGGATGTTCAGGGAATCCCCGGCGGCGGCCCTCAGCAGGGCACGGAGTTGGAGGCCCAGGAGTTCCGGCTTGTGGAAGAGCGCCCGGATCGCGCGGAGCCCCAGGGAGGGATTCCGCTCCTCCACGCCGTTCTCGAGGCACCGGATCTCCGCGTTCAAAAGCCGGAAGGTCACAGGCGCTCCCCCCGCCCTCTTGAGCACCTCCCTGTAATGGTGGAAGGCCATCTCTTCGGAAGGGCGCTCCTCGGCGACGAAGAGCAGCTCCGTCCTGTAGACACCGATTCCTCCCAGCCCCAGCTCCGCGCAACGGTCCACGTCCGCCAGGGTTCCGCAACTCCCCACGACGACCACGGGCTCCCCGTCCCGGGTCCCCCATTCCCCTGCGGGGATTCCCGCTTCCACGGGGGAAAGTGAAGAGGCGGCTTCCTCGAACTCCCTCAAGACCCGTTCGTCCGGGTTCACCCGGACCACCCCCTCCGAGGCATCCAGGATCACCACGTCCCCCTCCCCCGCCCTTTCGAAGAGGTCCTCCACGCCCGTCAAGGTGGGAATGCGCATGGACCTCGCCAGGATGGCCGCGTGGGAGGTCCCGCTTCCCTCCTCGGCGAGGATTCCGAGCACCAGCTTCCTGTCCAGGGAAAACATGTCGGAGACCGAAAGCCTGCGCGCCGCCAGAACGTAAGGTTCGGTGGGCTCCGGCGGGGCCTGCCCGTCCTCGATCTCCTCCACCTTCATCCACCGGAGCACCCTGAGTCCCACGTCCCTCAGGTCCTCGGCCCGCTCCTTCAAGGCCTGGTCCTCCACCAGATCCATGACCCTCTCGAACTCCGCCACCACCCGGGCCACGGCGCTCTCCCCCCTGAGAAGCTCCTTGCGGATGATGCGCTCCACTGATTCCAAAAAGGACGGGTCCTGGAGGTAGGCGGAATGGACGTCCAGGATCTGGATGTCCCCTTCCTTCATTGTGCCTCCGTGGCGCTGGCGGAGTTCCTCCAGCTCCAGCCGCGCCATCTTCACGGCGCTCCGGAATCTCTCCACTTCCTCTTCAACCCTGTGGGCGAGGATATGGCGCCCTTTCTCCTCCTCGATCCGGTCCCACTTGAAATGGAGAGGCCCCATGGCCACCCCGGGAGAAACGGGAATCCCGCGCAGTCGGTCACCCATGGCTCAACTCCACCTCACTTCGCCCGCGGACTGGACCATCCTGTCGTAGGCGGCGATCACGTCCTTCCTCGAGATCATGCCCACCACCCGTTCGGGTTCCTCCTCGGCTACGACGGGAAGCTCTTCCACCGATCCCCGGGTGAGCCTCCTCAAGGCGGTATGCAGGTCGTGGGATGGAAAGACGGGCTCCACCTGCTCCTGGAGGAACTCCTCCACCACGACCAGGTCCCAGATTACTTGCTCGGTAATCACACGCCGGACCTCCGCGAGCGTGATCACCCCCACCATGCGTCCCTCCCCGTCCACGACGGGGAAGGTCTCGTGCTCTTCCTGGGAAACCAGGTGCATGATATCCCTCAGGGGGGTTCCCGTCTTGATGAAGGGGGGAAGATCCTTGGTCTCCATGACCTCCCCCACCTGCAGCTCCTGGAGGAAATCCGCCACGAAGTCCCCCCGGTGGGCCTGGGAATCCAGGCGGGTCGGAACCTGCTCCTCGTAGAGGGTCCACCGGCGGATCAGGAGGAAGGAGACGGTGCAGACCAGCATCAGCGGGGCGAGGAGCCCGTAGGACTTGGTCATCTCCGAGACCATGATCACCGACGTGATGGGCACCTTGGCCACTCCCCCGAAAAAACCGCCCATCCCGACCAGGACGAAGGGGGCCGCGTGCTCCACCAACCCCAGGCTCTGGGCCAGGTGCCCCACGATCCCCCCGAGAAGGGCGCCCACCACCAGGCTCGGGGCGAAGACCCCACCCGAGCCGCCCGAAGAGATGGTGAAGGAAGTGGCCATGATCTTCCCCAGGGCGAGGACACCCATCACCCAGACGGGAAGGACTCCGTTGATGGCCAACTGGATGACTCCGTAGCCGCCGCCCATGATATTGGCCCCGCCGAAGCCGAGTTCCCGGCCGAGGAACACGGCGAGCAGGCCCAGCATAAGCCCTCCCACGGCGGGGCGCATGGTGAGTGGGATGAAGGTCAACTTGTGGAAGAAACGGTCCCTGGAGCCGTAGAAGAACTTGATGTAGACCAGGCCCACCAGGGCGCAGACCACGCCCAAGACGGCGTATATGGGGAGTTCCCAGGGACGGGTGAAATCCATGACCCTCGGGTCGGCGGGCATGGCGAAAAGGCCCTCCCCCGTGGGAAGGCCCATCC
>JALUZX010000733.1 GCA_027011425.1 Planctomycetota bacterium | reverse complement strand
CTTCGCCGCGGACCACGAAATCCACGGCCCCCGTCTCCAGGGCCTCCTCGTAGGTGAAGGTCACCTGGGGGCCGCCCATGACCACGGGAACCCCCGCCTCATGGGCCTGCCGGGCCAGGGAGACGGCCAGGTTGTAGGTCGGCGCGTAACAGGTGATTCCCACCAGGCCCACCCCGTCCAGGTCCAAAGATTCGCCGGGAAGGACCTGGTCCCGGAAGACCACCTGGTGGCCCCCTTTCCGGAGGACCGCCGCCAGGTAGAGCATCCCCGTGGGCGGGACCGTGATTCCTGCGGCCTCGTAGACGCTGGGACGCCAAGGGTGAAGGAGCAGAACTTTCACCTCTACGTCCTCTCGAGGGGATGGAAATTTCCGGGGCGAAGACCGGTTTTCCTCCCGCCCCGGGAAGCTCGGGCCTTTGGAAACTCAATTTCTAAGGCCCAAAAAGAGACCCTGCAAGGCCCCCCTTTCCCGGGAAATTCACCCTTCCCTGAGGAAGAAAGTCTCGATTTCCTCCAGGCTCTTCCCCTTGGTCTCGGGGACCAGGGACTTCACGAAGAAGAAGCAGACCAGGCACATGAAGGAATAGAGGAAGAAGGTCCATCCCCCCAGTTTCTCGAGCATGGGGGGAAAGAACTGGGTCACCAGGAAATTGGCGATCCATAGGGCCATCACGCAGACCGCCATGGCCGCGTCCCGGACACGGTTGGGAAAGATCTCCGAAAGGAGGACCCAGACCACGGGCCCCATGGCCACCCCGAAGAAGCCCACGTAGACCAAGGCGAAGAGGACCACCCAGAACCCTCCCACGCCCAGGACCATGGCGCCCCCAAGGAAGGCCATGGACGCCCCCATTCCGGCCGCCGCGGCCAGCATCAAGGGTTTCCTCCCCCACCGGTCCACGAACCGGATCGCAACCAGCGTAGCCGACACCTGGACCACTCCGACCAAAACGGTCCTCAGGATGGCCGCCTCCTTGGGGATCCCCGCCTTCTCGAAGATCCTGGGCGAGAAATACATGATCGTGTTGATGCCTGTCCACTGCTGGAGGATCGAAAGCCCCAGCCCGATCCAAAGGATCTTCGCCATCCCGGGAAGAAGGAGTTCCCTCCAGCCCCCGCGTTTCCGCCGGAGGGAGACCCGGATCTCCGCCATCTCTTTCTCCACGTCCCCGCCGCAGGCCGTTTTTTCCAGGACCGCCCGTGCCTCCTCTTCCCGGCCGGCCCGGACCAGCCACCGGGGACTCTCGGGAACGAGAAAGAGAAGAAAGAAAAAGAGGAGCGCCGGCAGGGTCTCGGAACCGAACATCCAGCGCCACCCGGTCTGGAGGTTCCATTCCCCGCTCTTCATGTGGGAGATCCAGGCGTTCACCAGAAAGACCACCAGGAAGCCCGAGATGATGGCCATCTGGTTCCACGAGACCAGCCGGCCCCGCATCCGGGGAGGCGAGATCTCGGCGATATACATGGGGCAGAGGATCGAGGCCCATCCCACGGCCACCCCGCCCAGGATCCGGGCCAAGGCAAACTGCCCCAGGTTGGAGGGGATCGCCGATCCCACGGCGGAGAGGGAAAAGAAGAGGGCCGCGGCGAGCAAGGCCCTTCTCCTGCCGAAACGCTCGCTCACCGGGGCGGCCAAAGG
>JALUZX010000732.1 GCA_027011425.1 Planctomycetota bacterium | reverse complement strand
GCCCAGCTCAACGGCCACGACCCGGCCGATCTTCTTTCCATCCCCCCCGCCGAAGAAGGAGAGCATGTCCTTGATGGAGCTATACAGGCTCTTCACCAGGGGGACCTTCTCCAGGAGTCTCTCCCCCCAGGAGAAGAGAAGCCCGAAGATCCACGCCTGGAGAAGGAACCCGACGAGGACGATGGCCGCCACCCCGGCGGCGATCCCCATTCCAGGCACATAGGATTCGGCTGGAACCACCAGGCGGATCGCCTTCCCGAGAAGGCCCTCGGCGGTTACGGCCGTCCAGTAGACCACGTAGATCGTGAGCAGGACCGGGGCCAGGGTGAGCAGGCCCTTGAGGAAGGCCCGTCCGAGAATCTTCATGCCTCCTCCTTTCTTCCCGGCATGCCGCCGGTGGCTAACGCCCCTTCTTCTGCTTCGAGTCTATATGGACGCCCTGCTTCTTTTTCCAGAGGAAAGGCCCGATGAGAAGCATTCCCGCCAGGAAGCCGCCCACGTGGGCGAAGTAGGCGATCCCGGTCCAGCCCTCCAGGGCCAGCAGGGTGTGCTGGGCGTTCAGGAGCTGGAAGAGGAACCAGACCAGCAGAAAGGCGAAGGCCGGCACGTCGGCCGCGAAGAGGAAGAAGATCCAGAGCACCACCCGGATCCTGGCCCTGGGAAAGGCCAGGAGGTAACCGCCCAGGATCCCGGCGATGGCCCCCGAGGATCCCACCATGGGCACCCCCCTGACCGGGTCCAGGGCCAGGTGGACCGACATGGCGATGAGCCCGCACAAGAAATAGAAGAACAGGAACCGAAGGGTCCCGAGCCTGCTCTCCAGGCCCCAGCCGAAGACCCAGAGAAAGAGCATGTTCCCCAGCAGGTGGATCTCGTGGGCATGGAGGAACATGTGCCCGAAGGCGGGCAGGACTCCCAGGACGAAGAACTCCGAGGGGGCGCTGAACAGCATCCCCGGGTCGCGGAAGACGTCCCTCCAGGTCTCCAGGAAGACGGAGGGCCGGAGGGCGCCGTAGTGGTCCAGCCACTTCGCGGCGGCCGAATCGAAGTAACGGGCCAGGGCGAAGAGCGCCACGCAGGCCGAGAGGATAAAGAAAACGCCCCAAGGGAAGCGTTTTCCTTTCAGGTTGTCCGTAAAGGGAAGAGGTACCACCATTCTACTTTTCCGAAAGGGTAATGTCCCGGGTCCCGGCCTCGGACCCGTCGTAGGAAAGGAGCTTCCCTTTCCCGCCGAGCATGGTCTCGATGTGCACCGGCCGCTTCCACATGCGATAGAGGTTCTTCAAGGTCTCCAGGGCCTCGTCGAGCTGGAGCTCCACCCCGTCCCAGCGGTGCACCAGGTAGAGCTCCCCCCGGTTTTCGTAGTTTCCGTCTGTGACCGTGATCCAGGGCTGGCCGAAGTTGGTGAGCTGGCGGATGAGCTGCTCCTTCACCTTCCTGTAGTCCCGGTCCACGATCTCCATCCGCCCCGTCTGGGGGTTGAATCCGTAGACGAAGAGCTTGAGCCGCTCGGCGAATTCGGCCGTGAGAAATTCATCGATGAAGGAGACGTCGTTGTAGATCCTCCTGACCTCGAAGATCTTCTCCCGCCCCAGCCCCAGGTGCAGGTCCCAGTTGGCGAGCTTCTCGGCGTCGTCGCACTCCTCGTATTCCTTTCCGAACCGCCCCTTGTTCCAGCGGTCCTCGATGTCCCGGAAGAGTTCCACGCCGATCTTGTAGGGGTTGATGCGCCCCGGCATCATCGCCAGGGTTCCGGCCGTATGGTCGGCGTAGTCCACCACCTCCTCGTCGGTCAGGACCTTGGAGGTCATGATCTTGGAGTGCCAGTAGACGGCCCACCCCTCGTTCATGATCTTGGTCTGGCCCTGGGGGGCGAAGTAGTAGGCCTCCTCCCGGAGCATGGCCAGGATGTCCTGCTCCCACGGTTCCAAAGGAGCGTATTCCAGCAGGAACTTGAGGACGTCCTTCCGGGGCTCGGGAGGAAACCTTCTCTCCCGGGCGCGCTCCTCCATGATCCGCTTCTTCTCGGCCTCCAGGTATTCCGGAGGATTGATGTAACGGTCCATGTAGGGCCGGTCCGTCTTGATCTTGGAGACCGTCACCCGGGAGGGATCCCTGTCCTCGGGGGAAGGCGGGGGCGCCTCCCTCTTGATGAAGGGCGCGTGGATGTCGATGAGGTTGTCCAGGGAGAGACAGGCGTCGACGAATTCCTCCACCCGCTCCAGGCCGAACCGGTCGATGAAGGACCGGATCCGCGTGGCGTGGTTGGCCATCCGGTCCATCATCTTGCGGTCCGTCTTGCTGAACCAGAGGTTGTTCTTGAAGAAGTCGCAGTGGCCGTAGACGTGGGCCATCACGAGCTTCTGGTCCACCAGGCTGTTGGACCGCATCAGGTAGGCGTAGCAGGGATCGTTGTTGATCACGAGTTCGTAGATCTTGGAGAGGCCGTAGGAGTAGCTCTTGGAAAGCTCCTCGTATTCCATCCCGAACCGCCAGTGCGGATACCGGGTCGGGAAGCCCCCGTAGGCGGCCACCATGTTGAGTTCGTCGTAGTCCACGAGTTCGAAGACGGTCTCATAGAAATCGAGGCCGAACTCCGCCGCGATGTCGCGGATCCTGTCGCGGGCCTCGGCGAGCCTGGGTGTCAGGTTGCCCACGCCTACCTCCCCTTCCCCAGGAAATCCTTGATGGAGGCCAGGATCCCCTCCCGGTCGGGGATGTCCGAAGTGATCAGGGCGTCCTCGTCGGGAAAGGCCTTGTCCAGGTCCTTCTTGAACTGCCCCGAACCGTAGGCCGACCGCACCTGGCCGTAGCAGAAGGCGTTGACCACGGGCAGGAGGTCCTCCTTGAGGATCTCCACGCAGCGCTCCGTGTCCCGGGAGGACCAGTTGTCGCCGTCGGAGAAGTGGAAGGGATAGATGTTCCACTCCTCCGGGGGAAACTGGGCCTTGATGAGCCTGTCGCAGAGTTCGTAGGCCGAGGAGATCTTGGTGCCCCCCGCCTCGCGGAGATGGTAGAAGGTGTCCTCGTCCACCATGTGGGCCTCCACGTCGTGGACGATGTAGCGTACTTCCAGGTTTCGATACTGGTGCCTGAGCCAGGTGTCGATCCAGAAGGCCTCGATGCGCACCAGCTCCTTCTGCTCCTTACCCATGGAGCCCGAGACGTCCATCATGTAGATCACCACGGCGCTGGCCTGGGGGGTGGGTTTCCTCTTCCAGGACCTGTAACGCCGGTCCTCCTTGTAGGGGATGATCACGGGCCTCTCCGGATCGTAGAGCCCCATGGCGATCTGGCGCTTCAAGGCCTCCTTGAAGGTGCGCTTGAAGTGCCGGAGCGTCTCCGGCCCGGCCTTGGCGATGCCCGTATACGCGCCCTTCTCGGCCGCCGTGAGCCTGGCCCCCTTGGGCTGGATGTTGGGAAGCTCCAGCTCCTCCCCCAGGATCTTGGCCAGCTCCTCGAGTTCCACGTCCACCTCGAGGATGTGCTGCCCCGGCTGGTCCCCGGCCTTCTGCCTGCCCTCGCCCGTGTCCACGGGGGAGCCCTCCTCCCCCTCGCCCTGGCCAACGCCGTTTCCCTTGTTGTCGCCGAAACGAAAACGCGGGAGGCGGACCTGGGGCAGGGGGATGGAGACGGCGTGCTTCCCCTTCCGCCCGATCAGCTCGCCCTGGGAGACGTACTTCTTCAGGTTCTTCTTGATGATCCCCCGGACGATCTGGCGGAACCGGGTGTGGTCCTTTTCGATCCTTTTCACCATGGGACCGGGCCTACTCCGACTTGGCGTCGCCCCTGGCGAAGATGGAGGCCACGTAGTTGAGGACGTCCGTCGCCGAGACCTCGTCGTAGCCGAAGTCCCTGATCAGCCTGGTCTTGACAACCTCGATCTTCTCCTGGGTGTCCTTGTCCACCACGGTGGAGACCAGGCTGGTCAGCTTGATGGAGTCCTTCTGGTCCTCGAAGAGCTTCAGCTCCAGGGCCCGGTGGAGCCTCTCGTTGGTCTTGTAGTCGAAGGTCTTCCCCTCCACGGCCAGGGCGCCGATGTAGTTCATGATCTCCGTGCGGAAGTCGTCCTTGCGGCTCTCCGGGATCCCGGCCTTCTCCTCGATGGACCGCATGAGCCTCTCGTCGGGCTCCTCGTCCTTTCCGGTGAAGGGGTTCCTGACCTTCTCCTTCTGGGTGTAGGCCTTGACGTTGTCGATGTAGTTGCCGCAAAGCCTGGCGATGGCCTCCTCGTCGGCGGCGATGGCCCGCTGAACCTCGTTCTTCACAATGTCGTCGTACTCCTCCCGCACGATGGCGAGCAAATCCTTGTAACGCTTCTTGATCTCCTCGGAGGAAATGAGGGAGTGGTGGGCCAGGCCCGCCTCGAGTTCGTTCATCACCATGAAGGGGTTGATGGAAGGCTGGTCCCCGACAAGAGCGTTGCTGATCTTGTCCTGGATATACCGGGGGCTGATCCCCTCCATTCCCTCTCTCGGGGCTTCCGCCATGAGTTCCTTGATGTTGTCCTCGGTGAAACCGGGGAGGGACTTCCCGTTGTAGAGCTTGAGCTTCTGCAGGAGGGTGAGGTTGGCCTTCTTGGGCTCCTCCAGCCTGGTGAGCACGGCCCACATCGCCGCCATCTCGATCGTGTGGGGGGCGATGTGCTTCCCCTGGACCTTCTTCTTGTTGAAGTCCCTCTCGTAGATCCTGATCTCGTCGGAAAGCCTGATGTTGTAGGGGATGTCCACCTTGATCGTCCGGTCCCGGAAGGCCTCCATGAGTTCGTTGTTCTGGAGTTTCCGGTATTCCGGTTCGTTGGTATGCCCGATGATCACCTCGTCTATGTCCGTCTGGGCGAACTTCTTGGGCTTCACCTTGTGTTCCTGCGAGGCCGAGAGCAGGTCGTAGAGGAAGGCCACGTCCAGCTTCAGCACCTCGATGAACTCGATGATCCCCCGGTTGGCGATGTTGAACTCGCCGTCGAAGTTGAAGGCCCGGGGGTCCGAATCGGAGCCGATCTCGGCGATCTTGCGATAGTTCAAGTCGCCCGTAAGCTCGGTGGAGTCCTGGTTCTTCTCGTCCTTGGGCTGGAAGGTCCCGATCCCCACCCGGTCCTTCTCGCTGATGATCAGCCTGCGGACGACCACGTGGTCCAGGATCTTCTCCCAGTTCCCCTTGTACTTCTTGAGGAGTTCGTTGTAGAAGTAGCGCGAGAAGGGGCAGATGTCGAAGGGCAGAGAGAGCCTGTAGCTCTTGCGGAGCTTCTGGTTGAGAACCTCCAGGACCTTCTCCCTGGCCTTGGGCGGGATGAGAAGCAGGGGCTCCTCGTTCATGGGGCTGGGCAGGATCTCCCCGTCCACGTTCCAGGAGAAGGTGTAGAGAGCCCCCTGGGGCGTACGGGAATAAGCCTCCAATCCCTTCTTGAAGAGCCGGACGATGGTGGACTTGCTGGAGCCCACGGGACCATGGAGGAGGAGCACCCGCCTCTCGGGCCCGAAACCGTGGGCGGCGGCCTTGAAGATGTTCACCAGCTTCATCAGCGCCCGCTCCAGGCCGAAGATGGCGTCCTCCCCATCCCCCATGGGATCGTCGAAGAAGTTGTAGTGGACGATCCTCTCCTTCCCGGGAACTTCCTCCACTCCGTAGGAGAGGATCATGTCGTAGAAACGCTGGTACGCGGTCCTGACGACATTCGGGTCCTGGGAGACCAGTTTCAGGTAGTCCTGGAAAGTGCCCTCCCAGTACTGGTCGGTGAACTCCTTCTGGTCGATGCTCCCCTTGACCAGGTCTAAGAGGTCCGTCATGGCTTCATCCTTTCTTGGACCCGGGCCTCCTTCCCGCCGGGAGACCGGAACGGTCCATACCATCGAAATTATCGGCCCCGCCCGGGAAGACTCTGAAGCTCCTCCCCCGGGGGAGGGCCCTTCTCGTTCCATCTCTATTTAGCAGGAGAACCGGGCCGGGTTGTCTCATGATTGGACAGGTTTCCCCCTTTTTCCCGGAGGTGTTAGTCTTTTTTTCCCGCCCGCCCCGGGAAGGGCGGGTTGGAAAGGACTATGGATGTGCGAAGAACCTCTCTCTTGCGCGCCGGCTGGGTTTGGCTGGGCCTTCTCGCCCTGGCCGGGGCCTGCTCCAACCACGACAAAGAGCCCCTT
>JALUZX010000731.1 GCA_027011425.1 Planctomycetota bacterium | reverse complement strand
CCTTTTGTACCCCTTGAAAAGGGCACTGTTTGACGAAAACGACAAAAGTCCCCCATGCGGGAATCGGGCCCACCATATAGTTGGGGCTTTAAATCCGGGGCACCATATCTAGTAGCGCCAGGCGGAATTGGTGACTTTTGTCGTAACCGTCACTGTTTGACAGACGCGACAAAAGTCTTGTCAAGCTCGTGACGCGGTGGGTGCGTCGAAACTGGCCCCCCCGACGTCACGAGCCCGGATCTCCGATCCGGCCTCGCTCCGGCGGGGGCTTCACAACATTTCAAGCTGGGGGAAGGTCACGATTTTCTTGGAATTTTCCAAGGTCCAGGACTTTTGTCGTGACCGTCACTTTTTGACGCCTACGACAAAAGTCCCTCCTGTGAAAACCGACCACACCATATCTGGCCGAGAGAATTTCCGGACCACAACACATTGCGGCGCTTGGCGGAGTTGGTGACTTTTGTCGTGTTCGTCACTGTTTCTCGGCCCCTCCCTTTTGGAATCGCCGGGACTCCCGCCGGAGGCGGGGGAATGCCCAAGAGACCCATCCATCCTCCTCAGAGCCGGCAGTCCAGGACGGCCACGTCTTCGGGGGGGAGTTGGATCTCTACGGCGGGGACGCCGTCTTTTTCATGGAGGAGGGGGAGGGAGCGGCCTGAAAGAAGTTCCCGGACGGATTTGACCTCGCCCAGGAGAATCTCCACCTTGCCCTGGAGGGTTTGGTTGGAATCGTTGAAGACGGTGAGATACTGGTTTCCGAATCTCTCCACGCGGAGGCGGGGACGGGTGGTCCGGGCCAGGGGGACGGGCTTCCAGCCCGCCTCGGCCAGGCGCTTGCAAAGAGGGACGTATTTCCTGAACAAGGGCCGGTCCCGCTCGTAGAGATCGGGCCTCGTGAAGTAGTGGCCCGTCGAGGCGTTCGCGCTGAAGAAACCGGGAAACATCCCGAAGGCCAGGGCGCGTTTCATGTATCGCTCCACCAGCTCCTTGGGAAAATCCTCGAAACGGGTGTTCATGAGGAAGCAGAAAGGCTTGGGACCGCAAAGGCCGCGCCTGTAGAGGAGTTCGGTCACGGACATGGGCCGCCACTTCCCGCCCCTGTGCCAGTCGGTCTCGGTGCCCATCACGTCCAGCATGGGGGCCAGCCAGAAGAGGCTGGAAGGGGTGCCGTTGGCCATCATGAGCCTGCCTCTCCCGTGCATGGCCTCGGCCAGGGCCCGGACGTATTCGAAGGAGACGAGCCCCCTGAAGACGCCGGGCCGGCGGGTCTCCCGGGAGAAGGTCAGGGGCGTCCGGGCCGCGTGGAAATGCGTCTTTCTGAAATCCAAGGGCGCCGTCACGTAGCCCTCGCTGGAATCCACGTATTCCCCGTCCAGGCGGGCCTTGGCGCCGGGGCCGTAGAGTTTTTTCTCGATCTCTTCGTTCCAGCGAAGGGAGAAGGCCGTGACCTTCCCCTCGATGCCGGGCATGACGTTCACGCTCCAGACCGCCCCGTTGCACCAGGGGGCGTCGCGAAAGAGAAGGGGAAAACGTCCCTTCTCGTCGAAGAAACCGCTCGTGAAAAGGGCCTCGGCCCGAAGGCGCAGGGCGCCCCGGCCCCGGGCCGCCAGGCGTTTCGCCTCGGCCAGGGCCGCCTCCCTGGTGCGGGGAAGGCTTTTTTTCATGGGCATCCACCAGGTCAAGGGCTCGGTATAACGGAAGGTCAGGATCCCGTGGGCGTCGTCCCAGGCCGTCTCGTTGTTCCCTTCCTTGAACTTGAACCCGAAGTCCCGCCACCCTCTTACCCTGGAGATCCTTGCGAAGGGCATCCAGAGCCCCTGCTCGGGCGTGCGGCACCGGAAGGAGCCGGGGAAGATCCGGTAATATTTCGCCAGGGCGGATCGGAATCCCCACCGCGGGTCGAAGGAGAAGACGCAGAACCTGAGCCTGGCCCCGGGATGTTCCCTGGTGAACCCCAGGTCGAAGGCCAGGTAGACCTCCCTTGTCCCGGCGTTGTAGGCCACCCGGAAGAAGGCGGGAAAAGCCGGGTCCAGGCCCAGGGCAAGGCCCTTCTTTCCCGCCGCCAGGGCTCCGAAAGGCCACCGGGAGAGCCTTCCGTTCGCGCCGGCCCGATAACGGGCGAAGAAGCCGTATTCGCCCCTCTCCCCCGCCGGGAGGCTACGCCCGGGGCCCTGGAACCAGGTCACTCTCTTCGCGCGGACGGGAAGGGCGTAGACCAGGGTGACGGCCCGGTCCTTTCCCGTCTCCTCCCTGAGCGCAACGTCCAGGAAGCGGACCCCTTCGGCCTTCCTCTCACGGGTTTTCAAGCGAATCCCCAGGACCTTGCCTCCCTTGGGCCGGAAGAAGTCCGAGTCCGCCGCCGCGTCCCGGACCTGGAAGCCCTCCCGGGGAGGGAGAAGGGGAGTCACGGGAACCCCATCGAAGGAGAAGGCGCCTCTTGGGACCTTCATCTCCCTCAAACCCGTCCCCTTGAACCAGGCCTTTCCCGCGTGCCTCCGTAGAAGAAGGTTTACGGTGACCCGCTCGATCGGCTTGTCCGGAAGGACCAGGACCTTCTTTTCCTGCCAGCCGTGGGCCCCGGTGTCGAAGGAGGCCGCCTGCCCCCAGAGGTGGGAGCCGTCCCGGTAGGTCAAATCCAGGTAGAGAGAATAATCGCGATCCGCCGATCCGCTCACCCCCTCGCACCGGCTGGAGGCGACGGCCACGATGGGGGAGGGGACCTTCTGGTTCAAAAAGACCGTCTGGCAGGCCCCGCGGCGGGCCCTTTTGTCCTTTCCGTTGTCGCAGAGGATGACCCTCCCCTCCCGGCGGAAACCTTTTCCCCAGGGTCTCCACCGGCCCGGATGGAGGAGGTTCTTCCCTTCGCATCGGGCCCGGATCACCTTTTTTGCCACATCCTGGGGGAAAGCTTCTGGGACCGGGCAGAGAAAGCAAGCGGACCCCAGCAAGAGGACGGGAAAAGCACGGGAAGCGGCGGCGTTCTTCATGGGTTTCCTTCTGCGGGGCAATTGGCCGGGGACCGGGAATGAGGTTAGAATACAACAAAGGTTGAAACAGGAAAGGTGCGGCCATGGATGAAAGAGACCTGGAAAAAATGAAGGACGGCGACCGGGCGGGCGAAGAATCCGCCATCCCCGGCGGGGAAGGCCTCCCTCCCGTCCAGGGAGGGTGGACCATGCTCTACGGCGCGCCGGACCGAATAACGGCGATCCGAATCCAAGGACTCCTGGAAGCCCTGGGGTTCCGGGTCTACATCCTCGAGGAAGCCCTGGGCCTGAACTCTCCCCTCTCCCACTACCCCGGCTTCTCCCATGAACCTCCGGTCACGGGAGGCCTCGAGTTCTCCGACTCCCACCTGGTCGTTCCCTCGGCACAGGCGGAAGAAGCCCGAAAGGCCCTGGAAGTGGTGTTGAAGGAAACCCGGAAGTTCGAAGAGGAATCCCGGTAATTCGTTCACTGGAGGCGGCAGGAAAAAGAATGAAACTCGACATCTCTTCCCTTGAAAAAGCCCTTGCGAGCCTGGATCGAGGCATCCGGAGGTCCAAGGCCGCTCCGGGGGACGAGGAGATTCGGGACGCAGTGATCCAACGTTTCGAGTACACCTATGAACTTTGCTGGAAGACCTTGAAAAGGCTCCTCGAGAAGGAGGCACCAACGCCGGCGGAGATCGACAAGCTCTCCTTCCGCGACCTTTTCCGCGAGGGCGGGGAGAGAGGGATCGTCCGGAACGTAGAGAAATGGATGCTCTTCAGCGAGAAGCGAAACATCTCCTCCCACACCTACGACCAGGAGAAGGCGGAAGACGTATACAGGGCCGCCCTGGATTTCTACCCGGAAGCGAAGGCCCTCTTCGAAGAAATCAAGAAGAGAAACCATGGTTGACCTGCGCCCGGACCTCCTTGAAAAGGTCAAAGAAATCCTGGCCGTCCATGTTCCGGAGTTCGAGGTCAGGGTCTTCGGGTCCAGGCTAAGAAAGGCGGGCAAACCTTATGCCGACCTGGACCTGGTGATCATGACGGAGACTCCTCTTTCTCCTCTGCGCATGGCCCGGCTCAGGGACGCTTTCTCCGAATCGGATCTACCCATCAAGGTGGATCTTTTGGACTGGGCCGTAACCAGCGAGCGTTTCCGGAGGATCATCGAGGAAGGATTCGAAGTCATCCAGTGACGGTGGCGACAAAAGTCCCCGACCCTCGAAAATCCTCCAAAAATCGTGGCCTTCCCCCAGTTTGAAATTATGTGAAGCCCCCGCCGAAACGGGAGAAGTCCCCCTGGACGGCGGAGCCCCTCCTTGGGCGCCCGGGGGTCTTGAGGTATCCTGGTAGTTTCGCCCTCACTCTACCCGGGAGAGAAGATGGCCCCCAGAACCCTCAAGATCCAAGGCGCAAAAGAACACAACCTCCAGGGGATCGACCTGGAGATCCCCAGGGATTCCCTGGTCACCTTCTGCGGCGTCTCGGGTTCGGGAAAGTCCTCCCTGGTCTTCGACACCATCTTCCAGGAGGGCCAGCGCCGCTTCCTGGAGTCCCTGTCCGCCTACGCCCGCCAGTTCCTGGGGAACCTCAAGCGCCCCGACGTGGAGCGGATCGAGGGCCTCTCGCCCACGGTGGCCATCGACCAGCGGACCAGCCAGGGCTCCCGGCGCTCCACCGTGGGCACCCTGACGGGCATCCACGACCTCTTTCGGCTTCTTTTCGCCCGCCTGGGAGAGCCTCACTGCCCCGAGTGCGGGGCGCCCATCCAAGCCCTTCCCCCCAAGTGGATCACCGAAAGGCTCCTGGAGGAAGCGGCCCGGAAAGCCGATGGCCGGGAAAAGCCGCCCCTCCTCCTGGTGCTGGCCCCCCTGGTCCGGGGCCGGAAAGGAGAGTTCCGCTCCCTCCTGGAAGGACTCCGGATGAAGGGGTTCGTCCGGGCCCGGGTGGACGGGGAGATCCGCCGGCTGGACGAAGAGATCCGGTTGGAACGCTACAAGATCCACCACATCCAGGCCGTGGTGGACCGGCTCCGGCCTGCCCCGGACAAGGCTTCCCGCCTGGCCGAGGCCGTGGAGGGGGCTCTCTCCCTCTCGGAAGGCTGGGTCCAGGCCCTCTGGGAGGACGGGACGGAGGAAACCCTGAGTTCCCGGGCGGCCTGCCCGGAAGGCCACGGCTCCCTGCCCGAGCTGGAGCCGCCGCTCTTCTCCTTCAACTCCCCTCAGGGGGCCTGCCCTGCCTGCCAGGGCCTGGGGGAGGTCCTGGTCTTCACCGAAGAGAGCCTGGTCCGCCACCCGGAACGCTCCCTCCTGGAGGGCGCCCTGGCCTGCACCACCCGCTTCGGCTCCCTGGGGTGCCGGGGGCTCAGGCCCGAGGACTTCCAGGTCGTGGCCAGGCGCTATGGATTCGATCTCGAAAAGCCCTGGAAGAAACTCACCAAGGCCCAGAGAAGGCTCATCCTGGAAGGCGCCCGCGGGGAGGAAAGGGAGCTGGGCCGCCCCTTCCAGGGAGTGGCGGCCTGGCTGGAACGCTGCCTCCGGCGCGGCAAGAACCCCTCCCTCAAGGGCCTCCGGGCCCGCCTCCCCTGCCCGGCCTGCAAGGGCGACCGCCTCCGCCCCGAAGCCCTGGCCGTCACCTTCCGGGGGCATACGATCGCCCGGATCTCCGCCTTCACCGTGGAGGAGGCACGGGACTTCTTCCGGAACCTCCACCTCCGGGGAAAGGAAGCCCGGGTCGGCCGGGACCTCTTCCGGGAGATCCGCTCCCGCCTGGATTTCCTCTCCGCCGTGGGTGTCTCCTACCTCGCCCTGGACCGCCGGGCCGACGGCCTCTCCTCCGGGGAAGGACAAAGACTCCGGATCGCCGCCCAGCTCGGCTCCGGGCTCCGGGGGGTGACCTACGTGCTGGACGAGCCCTCCATCGGGCTCCACCCCAGGGACCAGGAGCGCCTGGTCCGCTCGCTCCTGGATCTCCGGGACCGGGGAAACACGGTGCTCGTGGTGGAGCACGACGAGGCCACCATGCGGGCCTCGGACCACCTGGTGGAGATCGGCCCCGGCCCGGGCCGGGAGGGAGGGAGGATCACCGCCCGGGGAACGGCCCGGGAGGTGGCCCGGACCAAGGGCTCTCCCACGGGGGCCTTCCTCTCCGGAAAGGAGAGGATCGACCCCCCGAAAGCG
>JALUZX010000730.1 GCA_027011425.1 Planctomycetota bacterium | reverse complement strand
GGCATGGCCTCCTACGAAGGCCGGGTCCTCCGCGCCTCGGCCAAGGACGTGAAGGAGGCCGCGGCCCGGTTCCTCCGGGATCCTTTCAAGACCACGGGCTGGAGTTTTCCCGCCGGAAAGGCCGGCTCCCGGGGGCGGAACCGGGGAGGCGGGGCTCTTTCCCGGGCCTTTTCCCTTCCCGGAAGGAGGCCTGGGAGCCTCTGTTTCCGCCGCGGAGGACGGCGGTTCCCTCCGGTCCGGCGGGCGGTCCTGGACAACGGGCTCAGGGTCCTGGCCGTGCGGATGAAAGGCGTGCCCGTGGTCTCCCTGGCCTGCAGCATCGACGCGGGGGCGGAATTCGAGACCCGGCCCAAGGCGGGCCTTGGGAACCTGGCCGGCTCCTGCCTGGCCGAGGGCACCAGGAAGCGCTCCGGCGAAGCCCTGGCCGAGGCGGTGGAGTCCCTGGGCGGCGACCTGGCCTCCACCTCCGGGGGCGTGGGAATCCGGATGGGGGCCCGGGATTTCAAAAGGGCCCTCTCCATCCTGGACGAGGTGGTCCGGACGCCGTCTTTCCCGGAGGATGCGGTGCAGCGGGTCAAGGGGGTGATCCTCACGGGAATCCTCTCCGACCTGGAACACCCCAGGACGGCGGCCTTCCTCAAGTTCAAGGAGATGATCTACGGGGAGCATCCCCTGGCCTTTCCGAACAAGGGATATCCCGAGAGCGTGGCGGGTCTCGACAGGAAGGACCTGGTGGAGTGGCACAAGCGGCTCTTCGTCCCTTCCCGGGCCATCCTGGCCGTGGCGGGGGACATCGACCCGGGAAAGGCGGTGGAAGAGGTTGGAAGGCGCATGGGGCGGTGGAAGGACCGGAAGGTCCGGGTTCCTTCCCTCCCCCCCCTGGAGAGGATTCCCGGGCGGAGGGAGGCCTTTCTTCCCATGGACCGGGAGCAGGTCCACATCTACCTGGGCCACCTGGGCGTCCCAAGGAACCATCCCGACTACTACGCTCTCCTGGTGATGGACCACATCCTGGGGAAAGGCCCTGGATTCACGGACCGCATCTCCCGGAAGCTGCGGGACGAACTCGGCCTGGCCTACCAGGTCTCCGCCGGGATCACCGGCTCGGCCCACAAGTTCCCCGGCGTCTTCGCCGCCTACATCGGCACTTCCCCCCGGAACAAGGACGCCGCACTGGAAGGGTTTGTCGGGGAGATCGAGAAGATCCGCCGCAGGCCCCCCTCCAAGGAGGAAATCACCCTGGTCCACCAGTATCTCACGGGGAGTTTCTACCTGGGACTGGAACGGACGAGCCAGGTGGCCCGTTTTCTCGTCAACCTGGAGCGCTTCGACCTGGGGCTGGATTACCTGGATCGTTTTCCCGACCTGGTCCGCGCCCAGGGGCCCGGGAAGGTCCTGGAGGCGGCCCGCAGGCACCTGCACCCCCAGGACCTCTGCCTGGTGTGGGCCGGCCCGGGAGGGGGAGAGAAGAAGAAGAAAAAGAAAAAGAAGGGCGGGAAAGGAAAGTGAGGCCCGGCCATGGCGGGTAGGAGCAAGAGAAAGATCATCGACCTGGGGGGCAGGCAGAAACTGGTCGTCGCCTCTTCCGAGGAGATGAAGGAGGTCAAGGCGGGAAGCGTGGACGTGGCCGTCACCTCCCCCCCTTACAACATCGGGAAGACCTACCGGGGCGACGACGGGAAGGTCCACCGGGACAACCTCCCCCGGGGGAAATACCTGGATCTCCTGGAGCGTGTCTTCGCCCAGGTCCACAAGGCCCTGGCCGGGGACGGGCTCTTCTTCCTGAACCTGGGGGAGACCTCCCGGACCCAGGGCCTGGCGGAGAAGGTGGTCCAGCGGGCCGTGCGGGCGGGCTTCAAACGGGTGCAGACCGTGATCTGGGTCAAGTCCATCTTCGGAAAGGGACACTATTCCCCCTCCGGCGGAAGAAGGCGCCTCAATCACCTCTGGGAATACATCTACATCCTGGCCAAGGGAAAAGAGTACCGTTTCGACCCCCTGGCCATCGGCGTCCCCTACGCGGACAAGTCCAACGTGGGGCGCTACGCCGAGAAGGACCTGAGGGACCCGGGAAACGTCTGGTTCATTCCCTACCGGGTCACCACGGGCCACACCCGCAAGAAAGGGCACGAGGCGGTCTTCCCCGTGGAGCTTCCCTGGCGGTGCATCAAGCTCGTCCCCGGGGCCCGGCTCGTCCTGGACCCCTTCGCCGGAACCTGTTCCACCCTGGCCGCCGCCCGGTCCCTTGGGTTGCGGGGAATCGGATACGATCCCTACCCGCCCCTGGCGGTGATCCGAAGGAAGATGGAAGAGCCGGTCCTGGTGGAACCCGAACCCGTGCTCCCGGAACTGGAGAAGGGCGTGGCGGCCCTCTTCTCCCTCCTGGCCCGGCTCCAGGGAGGAGGCCTCCACCGCGAAGTCCGCCGTGCCTGGGAAGGCCTTCCCAGGGAAGCCCGGGAGAGGCTGGAAAGGTTGGGAGGGCCCCTGGGTTTCGATTTCCTGGCGGGAGACGCTTAGTCACCCGGCATCTTCCAGTTTTCTTTCGATCCAGGCGCCGGCCTCTTGCCACAGGGTGTCCCCTTCCCCTTTTCTGGAGAAGAGGACGAAATCTTTGCCCTCCGCCAGGCCCAGGCTCCGGATCTTCTCTTCCAGGACCTTGTGGCGCGAGCCTCCGGGCTTGGGAACCAGGAGAACCGGGAAGAGGCCCTCTTCCAGGTAGGCCTCCAGGTCCGAGCCCCGGTCCCCGACGCCGAGGGCCAGGCGGTATCCCTCCTGTTTGAGTCGTCTCAGGCACCGGCGCTTGAACAGGAGGCGGGCCTTTTCCCGGACCAGGAAGAAGGGGGCGTGGAACACGGGAAAGGGCGGAAGGCCCTGGGCCTGGAGCCAGCGCCGGGTGTTCCCCGAGGCCAGGAAACAGCGGGCCGTCACTCCCAGGAGTTCGGCCTTCCTGGAAAGGCGCTTCAGGGCTTCCCCGGCCCGGGAGAAGATCCGGCCCGTCCTGGAGGAAGGCAGGAGATAGAGCTTCAAACTTTCCCGCAGGTTCCTGTCCAGGATGGTCCCGTCCAGGTCCAGGACGACAGCGGGTTTCCGGGTCTTGGAGTCGGAAGGGGGCAAGTCCATGTCCTTTTCTGGGGTCCTCCGGGGAGGCAGGATTGTGCCCTCCCCCTTTTCCCGGGGAAAGGGGGAGGGCGTTCCCCTCTCCCGGTGCAATCCCCGGCCTGGGCGGGACGTTTGGCTAGAAACACCCAAGAAACCAGGGGGTCTCGGTGATCGAAAAGGTCCTTCCCGATTTCCTGATCCGGCTTTTCGCGGGCCCTTACGTGGCGGGAGACAGCCTGGAGGAGGGGTTGAAGACGGCCCGGGCCCTGGCCGGGGAGAGCGGAGTGGCCGCCACCATGGACCTCCTGGCGGAAGGGATCACCCGCGAGGAGGAGGTCCAGGAGGACTTCGCCCTCTACAAGAAGCTGATCGAGGCGGTGGGGACGGACCCTTCCTTTCCCGAGGCCCTGAGGCCCACGGTCTCCATGAAGCCCTCCAATTTCACCACCTCGCCTTTGGACCGGGGCCCGGGGAACGACGCCAGGGGATCGCGGGAGCACGTGACCCGCCTGGCGGCCCTGGCCAAAGACCTGGGCGTGGGGGTCACGGTGGACATGGAGGACCGGCACTGGACCGATTTCACCCTGGATCTCCTGGCCCGCCTCTGGGAGGAGGGATACCACAACGTGGGCGGAGTGCTCCAGACCCGGCTCAAGCGGACGGACAAGGACCTGGACCGCATCCCTGCGGGCATGCGGGTGCGCCTGGTGATCGGGATCTACAAGGAACCTCCGGAAGTGGCCTACACGGACAAGAAGATCATGAAACAGAGAATGCTGGAGTTCGGCGAGGAACTGCTGCGGCGGGGCCACTTCGTGGAGTTCGGGACCCACGACGAGGCCTCGATCGAGACCTTTCTCACCGAGACGGTGGGAAAAGCCGGGAAGGGGCCGGAGGACTGCGAGATCCAAATGCTCTTCGGCGTGCCCAGGAAGAGGATGATCGGGCGGATCCTTTCGGGGGAACTTCTCTCCAAGGACGGGAAGGTTCCCTCGGTCCGCATCTATACGCCCTTCGCCACGAGCTGGCCTAAGGCCACGGCCTATTGCCGGCGCAGGCTGGCCGAGAATCCCCACATGGCCCTCTACGTGCTGGGAAACCTCCTGGCCCGCATCACGGGCAGGCAAAGGGCGACCAGGAGCGGATGACCGCCCCCGGCCGGGACAAGGCGGCAAGGAATCCGTCCCACGGTGGGAGGGGGATTCTCCGGGCCGGGGCCCTGGTCTCGGGCCTCACCCTTTTCTCCCGGGTTCTCGGCCTGGCCAGGGACATGCTCATGGCCCAGTTCCTGGGCCGGGGCGCCGCCGCGGGGGCCTTCTACCTGGCCTGGGTCCTGCCGAACCTCTTCCGGCGCCTCTTCGGGGAAGGGGCCCTGGCGGCGGCCTTCATTCCCAGGTTCCACAAGGAGTGGGACCGCCGGGGGCCCGAGGCGGCCCGGCTCCTTTTCGCCCAGGTCTCGGGAACCATGTTGCTCTTCCTCTCCTTGCTCGCCCTCCTGGGCCTGGGAATCCTCTGGGCCGTCCCCCTGGAGACCCTGGCTTCCCTCTTTTCCAGGTCAACCTCCGCGCCCCTTTCCTATGCCCGCCTCTTCCGGGAGCTGGCCACTCTTCTTCTCCCATACATGGTGCCCGTCTGTTTCCTGGGGCTTTTGGGGGGAGCCCTCCAGACCCGGGGACATTTCGCCCTCCCCGCCCTTGCCCCGGTGGTCCTCAACCTCTTCTGGATCGCCTGCCTTCTTCTGGGGGGATGGATCCTTGGATACCGCGGGGGGAAGCTCGGTCTCTTCCTGGCTGTGGGGATTCTCGCGGGAGGCGCGGCCCAGGTCCTCCTCCAGGTTCCCGCCCTGGCCCGCAAAGGGATCCTGGTCCTTCCCCGGCTCGGCCTGAAATCCGAGGGCGTCCGGGAGGTGGGGAAGAACATGGCCCCGGCGGTGCTCGGCCTGGCGGTCTTCCAGGTGAACAGCCTCCTGGACCAGGTGATGGCCGCCACCCTGGTTCCAGAGGTGGGGGGCAACGCGGTCCTCTTCTACGCCAACAGGCTCTTCCAGTTTCCCCTGGCCCTGATCGGGACGGCCCTGGCCGTGGCCTCCCTTCCGGCCTTCGCCGCCAAGGCCCAGCGGGGCGAGATGGAGGAACTCTCCTCCCTCTTCGCTCTCTCTTCCAGGACGGTCCTCTTCTTCGCCATCCCCGCCGCCCTGGGCCTGGGGCTTCTGGCCTATCCCCTCTTGAGCCTGCTCTTCGTCCACCCGGGAGGGCGGTTCTCTTTTGCCGACGCCATGGAGACGGCCCGGGTCCTCCAGTTCCTGGCGGCCGGGCTTCCCTTCGTCTGCCTGGCCCAGCTCGCCACCCGCGTGCATTACGCCATGGATGATTTCAAGAGCCCCGTCAGGGCCGGGACGATTCTCGTGGGCCTGAACCTGGTCCTGAACCTCCTCCTCGTGGGGCCCCTGGGTGTGGCGGGCCTGGCCCTGGCCACGACCACCACGTCCTTCCTCCTGGCCCTGGCCCTGGTGGGGAGGTTCCCGCGCCTCGGCGTGCCTCCCGCCTGGCGGGAGATGCTTCCCTCGGCGGGCCGGATCCTCCTCCTCTCCCTGGGAATGGGGGGGGTGATCCTCCTTCTCCGCGCCTGGACCGCCTCCTCCCCTTCCTGGGTGGCGCTCTTTCTTCCCCTCCTGGTGGGGGGCGCGTCCTTCCTTCTTCCGGCCGCTCTCTTCCACCTCCCCGAATGGAAGCTCTTCCTCCGGGCCTGGAGGAAGGGCTGAATTCATTCCATCCGCACCATCTCCAGGTAGGAGCCTCCCGCCTTGTAGAGGCGGAGCACTCCCCCGGCGAGGAACTGGGGCACCCGCTGGTGGACCCCCCCTTTCCCTTCAGGGATCAGCCTTCCATCCGGGGCGGTCCGGAGCCCCAGGAGGGACTGGAAGCGGAGCCTTCCTCCCATGTAGGAGTAGCGCCAGAACCCCGACTGGAAGAGGGGCTGGGCGCCTGCCTCCTGGAGGAAGACCTGGAAAGATGCGTAGGCCCTGGTGAAGACGGCATACCCGTGAACCTTCAGGG
>JALUZX010000729.1 GCA_027011425.1 Planctomycetota bacterium | reverse complement strand
TTCTTACGGGGTGGAAGGAGGGGGAGGGTCCCCTTCTGGCCCCTGCTTCTCCCGGAAAGGCTCTGCCTCCCGGGAAAGCGGCCTGGATTTCTTCCCTTAATGAAGGAGCGGCAAAACCGGCGCCTCTTCCTTCCCGGGCCGTCCTTTTCCAGGGGGGAGAGCTGGCGGGGAAACTCCTGGGTGGAGACCCCCAGGGAGAGACTTTCCTTTTCGGCCACACTCCTTTCGGGTCTCTCCGGATCCCCCTCCCCTGGTTGCGGGGCCTCCTCTTTCCTTCCCGGATCCGGGGGTGGCGCCCCGAGGAGCTTCTTTCCCGGGCCGGGCCGGGAAAGGAGATCCTTCTGGTCCCGGCCAGGCAGGGCTTCGACGAGATCCCTGGATTCCTCTTCCGGTTCGCCCCGGGGGCGATCCACTTCGCCCCGGGCCAGGAGAGGGAGGCCCGGATCTTCCCCTTGGACAAAGTAGCGGCCCTGGTCCGGGGAAAAGACCCGGACGAACCCCTTCCTTCCCTGGGCAAGGCCTTCCGGGCCAGGTTGGATCTTCCCTGGGGCGCCCATCTCCCGGCGGCTCCCCTGGGGGTGAAGGAGGGAAGACTCCTTCTCCGGTTGCCCTGGGGGAAGGAAGCCTCCTGCCCCTGGAAGGCCGTGGAGGGCCTGGCTCTCCCCGGGAAGGACCGGCTCTTTCTTTCCTTTTCCAAACCCCTCCGGGTGGAGGAGACTCCCTATCTCGGTCCCGGCCATCCTTTCTTGTTGTCCTGGAAGCGGAATCTTTCCTGCCTGGGGACCCCGCTTCGGGCCGGCGGAAAAGGGTGGCCCCTCGGGCTCGGCGTGCACTCCAGGTGCAGGCTCTTCTTCGCCCTGGGCGGGGAATGGAAGTTCTTCTTCTCCCTGGCGGCGGTGGATGATTCCGCCCTGAAGCTCCCCGTCCAAGGGGATGCGGCGGTCCGGGTCTACCTGGACGGGAAGATCCTCTGGGAGAGGAAGAGCCTGAAAGGAGGGGAAGGCCCCGTGGCGGTAGGGCCTTTGGATGTTTCCGGAGGCAAGGAACTGGCTTTGGAAGTAGACTTCGGAAATTCCCTCCACCTTGGAGACAGGGTGGACTGGATCCTTCCGGTCCTCTTCCGGTGAGCCGGAGGAACCGGCGGAAAGTATAGGAATGGTCGCGACCCAGGTGATTGTCTGGGCCGGCGCGGGTCTGGCCTTCCTGGTTTTCCTGGGGGTCCTCCTGCGCCGCCCTCCCGGGGGATGGGCGGCCTCTCTGGCGGCCCTGGCGGCCCTGGCCGCACTCTGGGGCCCGGCCTTTTTCCTGGTGGACCGGAAATCCTGGGCGGTTCTCGAATTCCGCGGGACTTCCCCTGCCTCCTCCCGGAAGGCCGGCGCCTGGGACATCCCCGTGGGACCCGTGTCGGAGACCTTTCGATTTCGTCTTGGGGAAAGCTGGTTTCTCCGCCCCGGCGGGGGCAGGGCGGGCCGGGGGCTTCCCTCCTGGACTTCCCTTGGGGCCCTTCTTTCGGTCTTCCACTCTTCCCGGCGGGAAGGGGCCCTTGTTCTCGACCTGGATTCCTGCCTGGGAGGCCTCGAGGGGCCGGATCTCCCGGAGGGGGCTCTCTTGTGGGCCCGGATGGAAATTCCAGGGAAGGAAAAGAAG
>JALUZX010000728.1 GCA_027011425.1 Planctomycetota bacterium | reverse complement strand
CTGATGCGGGCGGCCCCCGTTACTGGACCGCCCGCATCAGGCTCCTCCGGACCCGGCTTGCATTGAAGGAAGAAAAGGGGATCGAGGCCTCGGTCCGGGATTTCCTCTCCCCCGGAGTCCCCCCGGACCGGGCCTTCCAGGCGGCCCGCCTTCTCTATGATGCGAACCGTATTTCTCCTGCTCTCCGCCTGGCCCGGAGCCTGGTGGAATCCAACCGGGCCCTGGAAGCCCTGGGGAAGGGGAAAGTCTTCCTTCTCCTCGCCCTCTGTCTCTATAAATCCGGACACCCGGAAGAAGCCGCCGTGGAGGCCGAGAGGGCCCTGGCCTTCCCCGACGGAGAGAGGGCCTGCCTCTTTCTCGTGCCCTACTACCTCTCCCGAGGCAGGACCCGCGACGCCGCGGAGATCCTGGGCCTCCAGGAGGGGCGGTTCCCGCCACTGGACGAAGCCAGCTTGCTCGCCCTCACGGGATCCCTCAAAAAGGCGAGGAACAAGGCCCGGGCCTTTTTCCTGGACCCGCCCCGGGACCTCTGGGCCAGGGCCCGGATCCGGGCCTTGGCCTTCTTCCTGGGCGAGGGGAAGAACTTCACCGTATCCACAGGAAAGCCCGGACTGGACGACCTCTGCGCCCGGTGGTGCAGGCCTTTGCTTGAAGCCCTCTACTTCCTGGACCAGGAAGATTTCCGGGGAGAGGCCCTCAAGGCCCTGGAAGGCCTTCCTCCCAAGGAGAAGGGAACTCCCTGGGGGAGGGTGATCCTGGACAGGGCGCGCCTTGCCGCGGGGTTACGGGACGACGCCCTCAGGGACCTGGTCGCCCTTATCGCCGCGAATCCCCGGATGGACGAACCCTGGAAGATCCTCATGACCTGGGTGCGGAGGGCGGAAAAAGGAAGGGACATCTTCTTCAAGACCGATCTCTACCTGAATAGCCTCTTTCCCCTCTGGCAGGCACGTGTGGCCGCCAAAGGCCTGGGGGACCTGGACTTCCTGTCCAAGGTGGTCCATCTCTTCAGCCAATGGCTGAGAAACCTGGCGAGGGGGGCGCACAAACTCGGGGACCGGGCCGCGGAGAAACGCTTTATCTCCCTTTCCCGGTTCTTCCTTCAGGCCCAACGGGTCATCCTCTCCCGCATGGGGGACGGCCCCCCCCTTGAGACGGCCAGGGAACTCCTGGCGATAGGGGACAAGCGGGGCGCAGCGGAGATCCTCGAAAAGGCCCTGGACTCGGAGAAGGGAACCCGGAGGATGATCCTGGCCGACGCATTTTTCAGGATCTGTTCGGACGAACCCTCCCTGAAGGAGCAGGGACGAAGGGTCGCACGGAAACTGGCGGAGGAAAAGGGAGGGCCTTCCGGCCCGGCGGTCCACTTCCTGATCGGCACCGAGGGGATTCCGCTGCGTAGCGCGGTCCGCCGTTACCTTCCTCTCTTGCGCAAACACCTGGAAAGGACGGCGGCCCTTCCCGTGGAAACGCCGGAATACATCTGGGCGGGGTCCTCGGCGAGGTTGATCGCCCTCCTCCATCCCCGGGAAGGCAAGCAAGCGGCCCGGGCCCTCCTCCTCAGGGATCCCGCCGCATGGGAGGCGTGGGAGGCATTGGGGGTGGCCTGCGAAGGACTGGGGGAATGGAAAGAGGCCCGGAAGGCCTTTTCG
>JALUZX010000727.1 GCA_027011425.1 Planctomycetota bacterium | reverse complement strand
GGAGAGGCCTACGGAGACAGCCTATCCGGAGGCACGTAAAGCTCAGGACGAGGAGATCCTCGTGGACACACTGGAAGGAACGGTCGTGATCCTGGGTTCCCGCAACCGGGTCCACGTGTTCACCCGGGACGCCCGGCACGTGACAAGTTTCCACATGGCGGGGGACCTGGTTCGGAGGCGTATCCACCGCAGGCGGTGGCGGGGCGCGGACCCGGCGGAACGGGGGGCGTTCCGGGGAGCCTTGCGTGCGAGACAGGCCGGGAACGTGGAACAAAAAGCCCCTGAGAAAAAGAAGGATCGGGAATCATGAATGGTGCCTTGCCTTTCATCGAGGCCTTGCGGCCCAGGCAGTGGGTGAAAAACGGATTCGTCCTGGCGCCCCTGGTCTTCGCCCGGAAAGTGGGGGACTTCCATGCCCTTACGGCGGCCTTTATGGCCCTTCTCTCCTTTTGCGCCGTTTCTTCCGCGGTCTACATCCTCAATGACCTGGCGGACAGGGAGAGGGACAGGCTCCACCCGGTCAAGCGGAACCGTCCCATCGCCTCGGGGAGGCTCTCGCCGCGGGCGGCCCTCCTGGAGGCGGTTCTCCTGGCGCTTCTCGGCCTCGGGACGGCCCTGGCCATCCCCGGGCCCGGCCCAGCATTCGTCGCCTATCCTCTCTTCTACCTGGTTCTCAACACGGCTTACTCCTTTCGCCTAAAACACGTCGTGATCCTGGACGTGCTTTGTATCTCCGTGGGCTTCCTGGTGAGGGTTGTGGCGGGAGGGGCGGCGATCCAGGTCCCCCTGTCCTCATGGCTCATTCTTTGCACGCTATTCATCTCGTTGCTCCTGGCCATTCTCAAGAGGAGGGCGGAACTCATCAGGCTTCAGGAGGGAAAAAGTTCCACGAGAAGGGTTCTGGAGGACTACGACCCCGGTTTCCTGGACATGCTTCCCGGTCCCCTTGGAGCCATGACCATCATGGCCTACTCCCTTTACACGGTGGACCGGCAGACCATCGCGAAATTCGGGAGCAGGGACTTGATCCTCACCATCCCCTTCGTGATCTACGGGGTCTTCCGCTACCTCTACCTTGCCTGGAAGAAGGACCAAGGCGGCGACCCTACGGGCCTGGTCCTGGAGGACAAGGGCATCCTGGCGGCGGGCCTCTTCTGGCTCATTTTTTGCGTCCTGGTGATCTACGGAAGGGGGCCCGCCATTTGACGGGAAGAGGGAATCACAGGTCGTGGCAGCTGACCACGTCCTGTATGTCCACCCAGGGGGTGTGGCCCCTTCCCCCCTGTCCGATCAGGACAAGGTGGACCAGGACTTGCCTGGCCGAGGCGGGACCGATGACCTGGATCTCCAGGCCGTGGGGGTAACCGTCCCCAGCGGCGGTGGGAGCGGCGAACCTGGCAACACCGAAGTTGGCCTGGGCCCAGTTGGTGGCGACGGAGATTCGTTTCCTCTCGAATACGTTGGTCCGTGTGAAAACCGGGTCCGACGGGATCTTCCAGCCGGGCATGCTCGTGGGGGTCACGGCAAGGAGGGTGAAGTCCCCCTGGATTTGGGCGAAGGCCGAGTCGAAATCGGCGCCTGGGGTCCAGAGGTAATCGATCTTCCTTCCTACATTGGAGGCGCGGAGTGCCTCCAGGACATCCGCCTGGAGGGAGGGATCCACCTGGTTGAAACGCTTCCAGTCGGCGAAGGGGATGCTTTCCCAGGTCGCCAGGTCCAGTCCCCTGGGAGAACCAGGGGCGAATTCGTTTCCGGTCTTCCTCAGGAAATAGGTCGAAAAGCGGTAGACGTCCAGCCGCAGGTCGTCCAGGGATGTCTTTTTTTCGGGGTGGCCCGTGGCGTCGCAGTAGGCCTTCCACTGGGCCACTTCCTCCGCCGTTGGAAAGGGCTTGACGGCCTTGGCGAAAAAGAGGATGTTTCCCGTCCGCCTGTTGGAGGATGTGTCCTTTCCGAAGGCGCCGTAGGTGTCGATCTCGGGGAGGACGCTCGTGCTCAACGTGGAGACCGATCCCAGGTCCAGCTTGCTCCAGTAGGTGTTACCCTCGGTGTCCCTCTGAAAGAGATGGACCGAAGCCCGGAGACTTCCCCGGATCTTGAGGAGTTCTTTCTGGCCAAGGATGGTGATCTTTCCCTGGGAGACGGCCATCCTGGAAGCGTTCCCTGTAAGAATGGTGGTCCTCGCGATCACCCCCACGATGAGGACCAGGATGGTGGCGGCGATGAGAACCTCCACGAAGGTCATCCCCCGGACAGGCCTGAGAGCGCGTTTCACCCGGTAAATCATGGCTTCTCCTCCTTACCTGTCGATGTAGAATTTGACCGTGTGGGTGGCGTAGTGAAGGGATTCGTTGGTCCGGAAACATTCCACTCTGAGCAGGTAAGAGCCTTCCGGGAAGGATGAGGAAGGCACGGACCATGTGTAGGTCTCGTCGCCCGAGACGGTGTCGTTCAGGACCAGGGAGGGATTGCCCGGGAGGATTCCTTCCTGGGCCGGGGAGTCGTCCTGGACATGGAGCCAGGTCTTTCCACCGTCGCGGGAATAGCTGAGCACGTAGACAAGGTCGTTCTCGTTCTCGCTGAAGGTGGGAGACGTCGAGGAGGTGAAAGGCCTTCCGTCCCACCGCTTCCACTCGATCCCGAAATGCACGGGGATTGTGAGGGGGTTGTTCAACTCGGTGACTTCCGTGGGGCTCTTGATCTGCACCCTGGGAAGCTGGACCACCCGCGGCCCGCTGGAGGGGTTGCCGGACTCGAAGAAACTGTGGATCAGGCTTACTACGGCGTATTTGGCGATGAAGGCCGAGCCGGATTCCACGGTCCGGTCCAGGCCGTTCACCACGATGAAGGCGCCCCGCTGGGGCGAGGCCACCGACAGGGGGGCCGTGAGCCGGACCAGGGCGGAACCTTCATGTCCGTTCTGGTGGTTGTAATAGGTCTGGAGGATGCTCGCGGTGAAGTGGGGGAAGGCATTGGTCTCTCCCCACTCGTCGGGCAATCCCCCGGAATGGTCCACGTCGATGTCGAAGGGCCGGCTGATTTTTGCCGTCGTGGGAAGGGGGAAACTGTAGTTGTTGGCCAGTTCCAGCCCCGCCCCCACGAGCGTGCCGGTCTGGCCCGAGCAGAACTGGTGATGGAAGGTATGGGAGGAGGAAGTTCCGCACAGAAAGACGGACGTGCATCCTTCCGTCTGGGTTCTCCTGTAGGTTAGATCCAGGCTGGTTCCCTGTGGAAGGTGGAAAGTGACGTCCTGCCTCCTGTCGCGGAAGAAGGTGTATTTCGACGGCAGGCTCCACGAAAGGGTGGGAATGTTGCCCGAATTCTTCCACTCCGCACCCCCGGAGTTCCAGGATGTGTCGTTGTTCCACACCCAGTCGGGGTAGAGTTCCCCGATCCAGTAGAGGCCGAACCACCTGTCGGCGGCCGTGGCGGACCGGTTGCGCAGGAGTTTCCCGTAGCGGTAGGACCAGTCCCCCCCGGAGGAGATGTTGTCCACGTGGATGTCCGCTGTGGTGCCCCAGGGGCGTCCGTCCACGGGGATGGAACTGGGGTAGCCGTTGGCGCTGTCGTAGCCGATCTCGTTGCCCAGTCCCATGTAGTAGTAGGAGAATCCCGTCAGGGTGGTCCAGACCGCCTCGGACTTGGCGAGGGCGGTCCTGAGAAGCTGGGTGAAGCGGGGCACGTCCACTTCCAGCTTTCCCCTCCATCGTGATTTGAGGTAGGGCCAATGGTTGGAGGAACTGGTGTTGAACTGCCCCGTGGAAGAGGCCATCCACTGTGATCTCGCATCGAAGGAGGAATTCCTGAAGTCGTCGAAGAAGGGGTTGTACCCGTCGGGGAAGGAGGATCCGCCGTGCATGAGGTCCGCGTAGGGACAATGCCGGGGGTCCCCGATGAACTGGTAACGCTCCGTCCAGGGCACCACCTCGGGAGAGGAGGCCCACCAGGCGTAGGTGACCGACTTGTTCTCCAATTCCGCCTCGCCCCAGTCGAAGGAGGCGGAAGAAGCGTTGCCCAGCCTGGTGATGACCTTGAAGACAAGGTCCTGGGGATGGCCGGATGCGTCCTTGGGATAATTGTCGTGGGGAAGGGTGATGATCCATCGAGCCGTATTTTTGGGCTTGTCGGCCGTGGAACTCAGGTTCCGGAAGGAGCCTCCCGTGTCCATGGGGCAGGGAACGTATTCCAGGCCGTAGAGCCTGCAGTCCACGGGAAGCCCCTTCTTTCCCGGCCCGGGCTGGGTGTGCTTGACGGGACAGCCGTGGAGCCGGATCCGGGTGAAGCCGACCCCGTAGGGATTGGACGGGCTGGAGGCCGCGTAGTTGGAGATGGTGGAATACATGGTGGATCCCACGCTGGGCTCGATTTCACCATGGACCGTAATGGTACCCGGATGATCGAAATCCACGGGAACGGGGTTTCCATGGGCGTCCAGCTTCTCCGCCAGAATGTCCAGGGTGACCCAGTTCACCGATTTCGTGGGCTGGGAGGGGTCCGACAGGAAGGTGTGGACCCGGAGCTTGACGTCCTCGGAGGCGGCCGGGGTCGTGGCGTCCCTGGTGAACCGGAGTTTTTCCGGATGTGTGACGGCGCGCACGTAAGGGTAGTGCTCCATGTCCTTGGCAGGGTCCGAGTAGTTCCTCAGGGGCGGCATTGGGAGAAGTTCTCCGTGGAGGTTCACCAGGATGGCGTTGTGGAAACGATCCGGGTCGGATGCCATCTGGTTGAGCAGGATTCTCCAGGTCGGCGTCAGGGAATCCTCGTCTCCCGAGGCGGCCCTCTTGTTGAAGAGTTCCAGTTCATCATAATACCGCATGGCGTTGTTGAAGTTGTCCGCCAGGGTATAAGGGTAGTAGGTCCCCGTCCGGTTCGGGTTGTCGGGCGGGTTGGAAGAGCTGTTCTTCACCGTCCCGTCCACGGAGATCCGCGCCTGGAAGTTGTCCGGCACGTAGTAGTAGGTAGAGGCCGAACCGGAGGGCATGGTGCCCGGGTAGTAGTAGGCGAAAGGGACGGAATGGAGGGAGTCCTGTGTCTTGTTTATGTAGGGGGTGTACCTGGGATTCCTCCCGTAGGCGAGCTTGGTGATCCAATGGGTGCGGAGCCTTAGGCCGGGGTTGCGGGCCTCCAGGTCGCTTACGGTGGCCTCCATGAAGGGCTTGATGGCGTCCATGTAGACCCACCAGCCCGGGATGTTCTCCAAGGCGAGGAAGTAGACGTCGTAGACCTGGGAGGAGGGATAGGAGGAGGCTGCGGAGTTGATCACCGACGAGATGGCCGCCACCTCCCTCTGCGTCCCGTCCGACTTCCTCTTGAAGATCCGGACCGTGACGTAGCGGACGTTCCTGTTGCTGAGCCCCTGGAAGGGCCGGACCGTGATCCGGCGGGACCAGATCCATTCCCCGTTTCTCTTGAAGTTTCCTGAGAGGGGATGGTCCGGGGAGACGAGGCTTCCTCCCTCGGTGGTGATGGTGAGGGTGGGATTGTAGGAAGTCCCGTCGTCCAGGGCGTCCAGGTCGATGGCGGCCTTCACCTCTCCCCGGTCCACGTAGGCCTGGAGTTCCGTGAGGATGGCGCAGGCCTTTTCGTAGGCGAAAACCTTCTCCCTGGTATTGCGGGTTTCCCCGTAGAACAGGCCTAGATGGGAGACCAGGACCACCGCCACCGTGGTGAAGATGGCCAGGGCGATCATGACCTCGGTGATTGTGAAACCGGCTCGATTCTTCTTTCTCATGGTTCTACTCCCTGGAGTCCGGGTCGATGACGGCCCTTGAAATCCTGTATTGGCCGATTTCCTCCATGAGTACGTTGAGGACGGCCTCGTCGTAATCCACCTCCGACGTGTCCGCTGCGGCGGAGACATCGACAGAGCCCAGGGCCACGACCTGGCCCCGCAGAACGGATGTCGCCCTCATGGAGAAATTCCCGGTGGTATAGAGGAAACCCGAGAAATAACAGGGGTTGACGCCCTGGGTGATGGTGACGTTTCCCTTGACGTAGATGATGGCCGAGCCGTTGCTCAGCTTCAGTGGATGGGATGTGGAGAAGGTGAGGTCGCAGTCGGCGAAGATCACCGTATTGGGGGGGACGGGCGAGGGGAACTGGCTGTTCGATGTCACGACCACGTCCGCCATGGAACGGATGTCCTCCTCCGAGACTCCCCCGAATACGGCTTCCGCGCCGAAGGCCTCCTCCACGG
>JALUZX010000726.1 GCA_027011425.1 Planctomycetota bacterium | reverse complement strand
GGAGAGGGTTCGTCCTTGGGAAGAAGGGAGAGATCCGGATCCCCGGAAAATGGTCCGGGAGTGGATTTACGGCGCGCCTGAGAGTGGGGCTGGACCCCGATGAGGCCCTTCTCCCCTTGTTGCGCAAGATGGTCCGCTATCCTTACGGGTGCGTGGAGCAGACCGCCTCCCGGGGGTTCGCCCTCCTGGCGGCGGGCCGCCTGCTTTCCAGGCTCTCCGCAGAAGGCGGTTCCCCGGATTTTTCGGGGATGATCGTAGCAGCGGTGGACCGGATTCTTTCCATGCAGACCGCCCGGGGAGGACTGTCCTTCTGGCCCGGCTTGAACGAGGAATATCCCTTCGGCACGGTCTACGGCCTGGACTTCCTGCTGTCCGCCGAAGAAAGGGGGTTCGACGTTCCCTCCGGGGCCCTGGCCGCCCTGGAAGACCGGGCGGCCCGGTACCTGGAGGAGGGGGGCCTCTACCTCAAGAGTTACGCCGCCCAGGTTCTCGCCCGGGCGGGGAGGCCCGTGGGGCCCTGGCTCACCCTGCTCGCCGAAAAGGTGAAGAAAGGGAAGGACCGGGAGGCCCTGGTCCGGACGGCCCTGGGCCTGGCGGCGATCGGGAGGAAGAAGGAGGCCCGGGCCCTTCTCGCGCTGGAAGGTTCCATTCCCCCCCGGGCCGGGAGGGAGGCGTGGGGGGAACTCCATTCGCCTCTCCGCCTCCACGCCCTGGAGCTTCGGGCCATGTCGCTGCTGGCCCCCGCTTCTTCCCGGACGGTGGACCTGGCGGGCAGCCTGGCGCGGGAGGTCCTGGACCCGGAGGGGCTCACCACCCAGGAGACGGCCCAGGCCCTCCTCTCCCTGGCGGCCTTCGACCGGGTGGTCTCGGCGGCGGAAGGTCCTTCCTTCTCCTGCCGGGTCTCATGGCCGGGAGGAGAGAAGATCCTGCGCCGGCCGGGCTGGGTGGTCCTTCCCCTGGAAGGGGGAGAAAGGATCCGGTTGGAGTCTTCCGGGCGGGTCTTCGGTTTCCTGGAGGTCAAGGGTTTCCGGCTGGACATGTCCGGGACCGGCGGGAAAGGCGCCGCCTTGAGCCGGAGGTTCATCGACGATTCCACTGGGGAGGAGGTGGAAAGATTCCGAAAGGGAAGGATCTACAGGGTCCGCCTCGAGGGAAGCCTGTCCTGGACCAGCCGGAATTTCTGTATCACCGACGTCCTGCCCGGGGGATTCGAACTCGAGGGAAAGCCCTCGGAGGTAAGGCTTACGGAAACGGGCCTGGTCGCGCCCGAGCAGGTGGACCTGGATACGGTGGAATTCAGGGACGACAGGTTGCTGGTTTTCGGAAAAGGCCCCCTGGAGGGGCCCTTCGTCCTGGAATACCGGGTGCGGGCCCTGTTTCCGGGGAGCTACCTGGCTCCCCCGGCCCAGGTGGAGTGTCTCTACGACCCCGGGCGCACCGCCCGCGGGGGCGGCGGGGAGAGGGTGGTGATCCTCCCTTGAGGAAGAAAGAGAAGGAACGATCCGGGTCCAAGAGGCGGGCCCGGCTGGCGGGGAAGGTTCTCTTCGGCCTTCTCCTTGGCCTTCTCGCCGCCCGGGCGGGGGAGGAAGCCCTCTTTTGGGCCTTTCCCTACCCCCGGAAAAAGCTCCAGCGGTTCGGGGCCTCACGGGTGGTCCTGGCC
>JALUZX010000725.1 GCA_027011425.1 Planctomycetota bacterium | reverse complement strand
ACCTTCCGGGGAGTGGTCTCCTTTTTCACCACCTTCGGGTATTTCCAGGAGGACGAGGAAAACCGCCTCGTCCTTCGCGAAGTCTCCCGCCTCCTCGCCCCGGGTGGAGGTTTTTTCCTGGACTACCTGAACCCCCTCCACGTCCGCGCCTCCCTCCGGCCCCGCACGGAGAAAACCGTGGAGGGGGTGAAATTGGTGGAAACCCGCTGGATCGGAGGGACCCCGCCCAGGGTATTCAAGAAGGTGGAACTCTTTCCCCCGGGAGCCGGGAAGACCCGCTCCTACACCGAGTCGGTGCGCCTCTTCTCCAAGGAGGAAATGGAAAGGCTCCTGGCCGCGGAGGGCCTGGTCCCGGAGAAGGTCTACGGTGATTTCCAGGGGAGGCCCTACGCGGCGGAATCCCCGAGGATGATCCTCGTCTCCCGCAAACAGGAAAAGGAGGCCCCATGAGCCGAATCTTTCGCCAGGTCCCCGCGGGCGGGGACAGGAACTTCGCCTACCTCCTGGCCGACGGCGGCGAGGCCGCCGCCGTGGATCCCCTCGATCCCCGGGCCGTCCTGGAGGCCGCCCGGGAAGAGGGGGTGAAGATTCTCTGGATCCTCAACACCCACGGCCACTACGACCATGCAGGCGGGAACGAAGCACTGAAAAAAGCCACCGGGGCCATGGTGGCCGCCCACGAGTCCTCCCCCGTTCCCAAGGACCGGGCCCTCCGCCACGGCGACCGCATTCCCCTGGGAGACACGGAGATCCTGGTCCTTCACACCCCGGGCCACACGGAAGACAGCGTCTGTTTCCTCTGGGAGGGAAAACTCCTCACAGGCGACACTCTCTTCGTGGGAAAGGTGGGAGGAACCGATTTCGGTGAGGGGGCCCGGCGCGAATACGAAAGTCTCCACCAGGTCATCGGGAGACTCCCCGGGGAGACCGGGATCTGGCCCGGCCACGACGTGGGACTGGCTCCCTCCTCCACACTGGAAAAGGAAAAAGAGACCAATCCCTTTCTCCTGAGGCCCGACTTCGAATCCTTCCTGGATCTCAAGAAGAACTGGGCCGCCTACAAGAAGGAGCACGGGATTCCCTGAGGCTCATCCCTCCAGGAGATCGGCGTAGGTCTTCTCGTAGAGAGGGACGATTCTCTCCGGCGTAAACCTCTCGAGGACGTCCTCCCGCGCACTCCGGGCGAAGGCCCGCCGCTTCTCCTCGTCCCCGAGCAGTTCCAGGCAGGCATCCACCATCTCTTCCCTCTTTCCCGGGTCCGCCAAAAACCCCGTCTCTCCGTGGCGCACCACCTCGGGAAGGCCCCCCACCCTGCTGGCCACCACGGGAACGCCCGAGGCAAGGGCCTCCAGGGCGGTGAGGCCGAAAGATTCCTTCCAGGAAGGCAGGAGGAAGAGATCCCCGCAGGCCAGGTAGCGCTCCACCTGGGGGGTCTCCGCCAGGAACCGGACCCGGTCGGACACGCCCAGCCTCTCCGCCTCGTCCCGGCAGAAGGGCAGGTCCGGGCCGTCCCCCACCATGAGGAGCCGGGCCGGGAGCCTGGCGGCCACGCCGGCGAAGATCCGCACCACCTCCACGGTGTTCTTCACGGGCCTGAAGTTGGAGACGTGGACCAGCACCTTCTCCTCCTCCCCGGCAAGTTCCCGCCTGAGAGTTCCGCAGGCGCCAGGGTGGAACCTCCCGGGGTCCACGAAGTTGGGGATCACCCGGATCTCCCCCTCGAAACCGAAGGTCTTCCGGGTCTCGGCCGCCAGGCTTTCGCTCACCGCCGTGACCCCGTCGGAGTCCCTCAAGGCGAAACGGACCATGGGAAGGAAAACGGGCTGGGACCCAACCAGGGTGATGTCCGTGCCGTGAAGGGTCGTGAGGATGGGCATGTCCTTCTTGTCCATCACGGCCCGGGCGATGCAGGCCGAGATCGTGTGCGGAAGCGCGTAGTGAACGTGGAACAGGTCCAGGCCCTCGGCCGCCGCCACCTGGGCCATCTTTCCCGCCAAGGAAAGCAGGTAGGGAGGATACTTGAAGAGGGGATAAGTGCTCACCTGGACCTCGTGGTGGCGCACTCCCATCCCGAACCCCATGAGCCTGCAAGGGGGCTCGTAACTCACGAAATGGACCTCGTGCCCGCGGGAGGCCAAGGCCGATCCCAGCTCGGTGGCCAGAACCCCGCTTCCCCCGAATGTGGGGTAGCAGACCACGCCGATCTTCACCGTCCCTCCTTCAAACCAGGGCCTCCAGGGCGATCCTCCTCTGCTGGGGCACGGGGAAGGCGGCCACCGGGTCCTCCAGGGGGATCGCGTATTCCGTGTAGTAAGGCTCCCCGTAGGCCCTCCCGATACAGGCTCCGTAATGGAGGTGCCTCGCCTCCCAGGACCGGAGGAAGAGAGGGCTCGAGAGGCGGGATTCCTTCTCACCCGGCGCCGCCGGGCCCACCTGGGACCGGTAGGCCAGGACGGCCTCCATCTTCCTCTGGAACTGGTCCGACACGTCTATGATTACGTTTGGCCGAAAGAGCGCCCGGCACATGGCGAAGAGCACCTGCCCCGCCAGGTGGGGTTCGCCCGGGCCGGCGAACCTGCCCAGGCTCGCCAGGTGGACCGCCCTCGAGGCGATCCGGCCGGCCGCCCCGTGGTCGGGATGGGGATCCCTCGGGAAAGGGGCGAGAACGAGCCTGGGCCGGGTCTCCAGGAGGAAACGGGCCACTTTTTCCGCCTCTTCCAGGCCGTCCCCGATCCGGCTGTCGGGAAATCCCAGGATCTCCATCCGGTCGAGCCTCAGGATCTCCGCGGCCCTTTCCGCCTCCCGGATACGATCCTCCCGTGTCCCCCGGGAACCCATCTCCCCGGCCGACAGGTGGAGGGCGCCCGTGCGGTAGCCCTTCTCCTTCATCTTGAGCAGGAGCCCCCCGCAGGTCATCTCCACGTCGTCCGGGTGGGCCCCAAGGGCCAGGACATCCAAGCTGGTTTCCATGCAAACCTCCAATCCCAGGCCGCCTCTTCCCGGCCGCCCTTCCTTCTGGCCCCGGAAAGGCGCCGATTCAAGCCCAGAGAACCCGGTGGCGGAAATCCAGGACGTCCAGCTCCCGGGGAACCCGCGCCAGGCTTTCCCCTCCCAGGTAAGGAAGAAAGGGGAAAAAGGCGAAGGCTCTCTCCTGGGGCCGCCCCTCGGGGCGCACCCACCGGGAGAGTCGTTCCAGCCTGGCCGGGCCGAAGCCCCGGGCGGCGGCCTCGGCGCCGGCCACCTTGGCCCCCAGCTTCTCCAGGAGGCGGCCCACCTGGTCCCCCGTTCTCCGGAAAGGCGCGGAGAGAGTGGGCTCCAGGCGAACCGCGTCCCGCCCCAGGGCGGCGAGATCCTGGAGGACTCTCTTTCTCAGGTTCCCAACCCGGGCCGCCCTCTCCCCGCCGGGAAGGCCCGTCCGCACGAGTTCCGGCCCGGCCAGGAAGAGGTGCTCCGGGTCCAGGCCGAAACGGTCCAGCGTCTTCCGGGAGAATTCATCCAGGAAGGTGGCCGAAAGGCGCGGCCAGAGAAGGGGCATCCTCCGCCCCGCCCCGAGAGGAGAGCGGTGAAAACGGAAGAGTTCTCCCAGGTAGGCCGCCTCGCCCGGCCCCACCACGTGGGCGAGCACGGGAAGGACCGCGTTCTGCAGGACCGGGCGAAGCGCCCCGTGGGAGGAGAACTCCCCGGGCCTCTCCTCCAGGAGGGCCAGAAGTTCCGAGAGAGAGTAGACTTCATCCGTTCCCTTGAGCCGGAACTTGTCCCCATCGGCCAGGATCCGGCGCCGCGCTCCGCCTTTCTCCAGGAAAAGGGGCGGCCCCTGGAGAGGAGGGAAGGACCTCTCCCCCCCAAGGGACTCCCTCTTCTCCCGCCAGGATTCCTCCAGGAGATCGGCGATCCTCCGCCACTCCTCCAGGGCCCGGGCCGCAAGGGGCGCCGCGGGGCGGCGGAGGAGTTCCGGTTCCATCACCACCAGCCCGGAAGGGCCCAGGAGGCGGGAAAGGATCCGGGAGACCCACCGGGACCAGCCCTCTCCTTGCAAGGGAAGAAGCTCCGCCTCCGGGGACCCATCCCCGGCCAGCCCGGGAAAACGGCCCAGGAAGGAGAAGACCGCCTCCCTCCATTTCCGGTCCCCGGGAATGGATGAGGCCGGGGCGCATTTCCATGCTTCCAGGGGGGCTCTGAAAAGAATCCTCTCCCCCCTGGGCCCGGGGAAACCCACGGCGGAGATCTCTTCCAGGTCGTGGTCCTCCGAGGCGTTCCAGAAAAGGGGAACCACCGGAACGTCCAGGATGGACTGGGCCCACCCGGCCAGGGCCACCGCCGTCCAGGCCTTGTAGAGGACGTAGAGTGGCCCTCCGAAGGGAAGGGGTTGCTGTCCCGCCACCACCGCCAGGGTCCCTTCCTCCCCGAGAAGAGCCGCCCCTTCCAGGGCCGGCCCGGAAGCCCCCAGCTCCTCCTGGTAAGCGAGAAGCGCCCGGGAGACCTCTTTCCTGGGCCAGGAACCTTCCGCCATCTCCCGGGCCGTCTCCCGGATACCCTTTTCCGAGGGGCACCAGGGCTTGTGGGGAAGGGAGCCGTCGCAAAAGCCCTGGAAAGCCCGGACCATGGCCGAGACCTTGGGAGAAGGGTCGCTTTCCACAGGAATCACGCGAAGGCTCACGGCGCCGTCCTTTCTCTCCCGCGGCCCATGGGGGGCGGAGACACCGTCCGATCCTATCCCATGGCGACAGGGCCGTAAAAAATCCCGCCCCGGCCTGGGTGAAAAAAAGAAGCCCATCCTGGAAGGAAATCTCCACGGTGGGTTTCATGGCCGGAAACCTCCTCCATGCCGATCCAGGAGTTTGGCCATGGTCCGCCCCCTCTTCTTCCTTCTCGTCCTCTTGCCCTCTTCCTTGCTCTTCCCCCAGGAAGGAGTTCTTTCCTTTCGCCCCTCCGGGGCGGGCGGCCCGGCCTTGGAGATCCAGGAAAAAGCCTGCTCTCTCCGCCTGGGCGGCGAGGCGGGTCCCCTGGTCTTTCTCGAAGAAGAAGGAAAGAAGACCAAGCAAGTCCCTCTTCCCGGTTCCCTTTCCTGGAAAAAAGCTGGGGGAGGATTCCTGCTCCGCGGTCTTCTCCGGGGAAGGCGGCCCTTCCAGGCGGCCTTTCTCCCGGCCGGGCCGGAGCAGGTCCTCTTGCGCCTGGAAGTGGAAAAGAAGAAGCCCGGCGAAAGGACGGGCCTGGCCCTCTCCCTGGAGCCCGGAGAGGCCCTCTACGGCCTCATGGAGAGAACCGTGCCCGGCCCCCAGGCCCTTTCCTGGAACCCCGGGATCTCCCGGGGCCTGGACCTGAGAGGTCTTTCCGTAGAGATGTCGGTGAAGCCCACCCTTTCCCTCTACGAGCCCTTCCTGGTCTCCAGCCGGGGCTGGTCCCTCCTGGTGAAGGGAACCTGGCCGGGCCGTTTCGACCTGGGCGCCTCCCGCTCGAATACGGTGGAATTCTCCTTCCCGGGCCCCCGCCTGGAGGTTCTCTTCCACCTGCCCGGCCGGGTCCTGGAGTGCGTGCGGTCCCAGGCTCTCAGGGCGGGCCCGCCCTTTGTTCCTCCCTCCTGGGCCTTCGGGCCCTGGCGCTGGAGGGACAACCACGCCAATCCCAAGGCCTTCTTCGACGGCGTCCCCAACAGGCTTCCCTTCAACACCCTGGTGGTGGAGGACATTCTCATGATGGAGGCCCTTGGAATCCCCTGTTCCGCGTACTGGGTGGACCGGCCCTGGGCCCGGGGGTTCATGGGCTACGGTTCGCTCCAGTTCGACAGGAAACGCCTCCCCCAACCGGAGCGGATGATCCGCTGGCTGGACCGGCGGGGGATCCGTTTCCTGCTCTGGCTCTCCCCCTGGGTCTGCGACGGTCCCCTCAAGGAGGCCCGGGAGAGGGGATATCTCCTTCCCCGTTCCATGGGCGCCGGGGGACGGATCGGCCTGGTGGACTTCACCAACCCCGCCGCGACGGCCTGGTGGCAGGAAAGGATCCGGCCCCTCGTGGACGCCGGGACGGCGGGATTCAAACTGGACCGCTCCGAGGAGATCCTGAAAGACTCCCGGGCCGACCGGGCCGCCGACGGCAGGACCTTGACGGAACTCCGCAACGATTACCCCAGGCTCTACCTGAAGGCCGTCCACGACCTCCTGGAGAGGACCATTCCCGGAAAGGGCCTCGCCATGCCCAGGGCTGGATAC
>JALUZX010000724.1 GCA_027011425.1 Planctomycetota bacterium | reverse complement strand
GAAAGGAACCTGAGAGAGAGGGCCCTCCAGAATATCCGCACCCGGGCGGCCCGCTCCCCCGTTGGAGGCGGGAGAGGCGAGCCCCATCGCGGGCGTCACGGTGCAAGCCGGGGCGGAGGGGGCGCCGGGACGGCCTGGCCGGGCTTCGGCCGCCGCCAGGGAGGCGGAAAGGGAAAACTTCTCCCCAAGAAGAAGACCACCGTCGCCCCTTCTCCCGCGGTGGACCCCTCCAAGCCCGTGGTGGTTTCGCCCCCCGTTTCGGTGAAGGACCTCTCCCAGGCCCTTGGCATCAAGGTGAGCGATCTTTTGCGGGTCCTGATGCTGGACCTCAAGGTGACGGCCCAGATCAATTCCTTCTTGGAGAACCACGTGGTTGAGCTGGCTGCGGAAGCCCTGGGCCGGAAAGTGGTCTTCAAGGAGACCCATGAGACCGAGGAAGACCTTCTCCAGGAAATCCAGAAAGAGGCTTCGAAGCCGGAGAACCTGGTTCCCCGGCCGCCGATCATCACGGTCCTGGGGCATGTGGACCACGGCAAGACCTCCCTCCTGGACCGGATCCGGGAGGCCAACGTGGCGGCAAGCGAAGCCGGCGGGATCACCCAGCACATCGGCGCCTACCGGGTCGTCACCGAGAAGGGCCAGGAGATCACGGTCATCGACACACCCGGCCACGAGGCCTTCACCCAGATGCGGGCCCGGGGCGCCCAGGTGACGGACATCGCCGTTCTTGTGGTGGCCGCCGACGACGGCGTGATGCCCACCACGGAGGAGGCCATCAACCACGCCAGGGCCGCCGAAGTCCCGATCGTGGTGGCCATCAACAAAGTGGACAAGCCCGGCGCCAACCCCATGCGGGCCATGCAGCAACTGGCCAGCCTGGGGCTCAACCCGGAGGAATGGGGCGGCACCGTGGGAATGGTGCAGACCTCGGCAGTGACGGGCCAGGGGATCCCGGAACTCCTGGACCGGATCATCCTGGAGGCGGAAGTCCTGGACCTCAAGGCCGACCCCACCCTTCCGGGCCAGGGCACCGTCCTGGAGGCCAAGCAGACCCCCGAGGAAGGCACGGTGGTGACCTTCCTGGTGCAGAACGGCTCCCTGCAAAAGGGCGACAACGTGCTTTGCGGGGCCACGGTGGGCCGAATCCGGCTCATCAAGGACGACATGGGAAGGACCCTCCCAAAGGCGGGCCCTTCCTGGCCCGTGCAGGTCGTGGGACTCCCTGAACTCCCCGAGGCGGGAGAGAAGTTCTACGTCACCAAGGACTTGAAAAAGGCCAAGGGGGTCGCGGAAAAGAGGAAGGAACAGGAGAGGGAAAAACGTCTCGCCGAAAAGAGCATCGTCACACTGGAGACCCTCTCGGAGCAGCTCAGGAAGAAGCAGATCCAGACCCTGAAGGTGATTCTCAAGGTGGACGTGAAGGGTTCCCTGGAACCCTTGAAGCAGTCCATCATGGAACTCAAGCACGAAGAGGTGGACGTGGAGGTCCTGCACGCGGCCGTGGGCGCCGTGACCGAGGCGGACGTGGACCTGGCGGAGGCCTCGGGAGCCATCATCTTCGCCTTCAACGTCCAGGCCGACGAACTGGCCCGCGCCAAGGCCGACGAGAGGGGCGTGCAGATCGCCTACTTCGAAGTGATCTACGAAGTCATCGAGGCTGTGAAGAACGCCATCGAGGGCAAGCTCAAACCCATCGAAAAAGAGATCCACCTCGGGAGAGCCGAGGTGCGGAAGGTCTTCAAGTTCCAGAAGCGATCCATCGCGGGCTGCATCGTCCAGGACGGCCTGGTCCAGAGGAACGCCCGGGTTCGTCTCCTCCGGGAGGGCAAGGAGATCTTCAAGGGCAAGCTCTCCTCCCTGAGAAGGGAGAAAGACGACGTGCGGGAGGTCAAGGCAGGATTCGAATGCGGCCTCATGCTGGACGGCTGGGACGACATCCGCGAGGGCGACACCCTGGAGTTCTTCGAGATCCAGCTCGAGAAGAGAACCCTGTAGGTCCGGCGGGCCCGGCTCCGCCGGGGAGCAGGAAGACATGATGCGGATCGGCATCCTCCAGTTTTCCCTGAACATCCGGTGGGCCCGGAGCCTGAAGGACAAGAGGCAGGTGGTGAAATCCCTCAAGGACCGGCTGAGAAACCGGTTCAACGTCTCCGTGGCCGAAATCGAGGACCAGGATCTCCCCCAGACGGCCACCCTGGGGATCGTGATGGCCGGGAACGACGGCCGTTACATCAACGGCGCCCTTGACAAGATTCTGAACCTTCTCAGGGAATACCCCGACGCGGACCTGGAGGCCCACAGCATCGAAGTCCTTTGAAACACAAGAAAGGGTGCGAGCTACCATGGTGAACCCCATTCGGCTGAAAAAACTCGAGAGCCTGGTCAAGCAAAGGGTGGCGGTCCTCCTCTCCCAGGAACTCTCCGATCCCCGGGCGGCATTCATTACGGTTACCCGGGTCAAGATCGACCGCGAGATCCAGGTCTGCAAGATCTACTACACCGTCCTGGGCGATGAAAAGCAGAAGAGCCTGACGGCCCATATGCTGGAGCACGCCAAGGGATTCATCCGCAGCGCCGTGGCCAAAGTGCTCCACACCCGCAAGGTTCCGGAGATCCGTTTCCAGTACGACGACTCCGTCGAAGGGGTCCTCCGCCTGGACAAGATCATCGACGAAGCGGCCCGGGAGGCGAGAGACCTGGAGAACCGGATCGAAGAGGAAGATGCAGGGAAAGAGGAGGATGCGGGCCTCCAGGGAAGGGAGGAGAAGGAAGAAGAAGAAAAGAAAGGATAGGGGTCCCCATGAAGCACGCCGGAATGGCCGTCTTGTTCCTGGTCTCCCTCCCCCCCCTCTCCGCCCAGGATGCCCCGGCGAAACCGGTCCCCGGCAAAGCGAAGCTCCTCCTCACCAGGGCGATCCAGCGAAAGACGCGCATGGAGACCTACGCCTTCGAGGGACGCATCCTCTTCCCCGAGACCCAAGGAGGAGCCAATCCCTTTCCGGCCCCCGTCTTCCTGAGAAGCCTCCGCCCCGTCGGCAAGGAAGTGAAGGGCCGGGCCTGGTCGGAGGGACTCGTGGATTTCACCCTGGACGGGGAGGCCCGGGCCGTGATGAAGGGGGGATTCATCCTCTACCGGGAAGGGGAGAATACGTGGAGACTCCGGCTCGGTACGGGAAGGAAGGGGGAGCCCCTCTGGTGGCTTCCCGACCCCAACCGGTTGCTCAAAGAGATCCTGGCCTCCCGGCCCGAGGCGAAGATCGTCCGGAATGAAACACTGGACCAGCACCCCGTGCGGGTCGTCCAGGTGGTCCTGGAAAAGAAGGCCGCCCAGGATCTCTTCCTTTCCCATCTTCTTCCCGACCCAACCAAAGCCCCTCTTCCGGGAGGGAAGCAGCAAGTGGTCTTCCTCGTCGGTTCGGCCGTGGGACCCAAGACCCCAAAGGACCTGCGGTACGAACTCCTTTTCTGGATCGAACCGGGAAGGGCCGCGATCCGAAGACTCCAGGTGAAGGCCACGGCCTCGCCCAAGGGGTTCATGGGAGGAAGAGTGAGATTCCAGATCCGCGGGGGAAAACCCGTCCCCCGGAGGGGGAAGAAGAAAAAAGAGGTCTGCCGTGTGAACCTGGTGATCGACTTCCAGGAGGACGCGAAGATCCCTCCCCCCGACCTCCCTCCGTCCGTTTCAAGACGCCTGGGTCTCTCTTTCTCCCCTCCGGCGCAGGAGAAGGGAAAGGAGAACTGACTTCTCCCCCTTGCCAATCCGCGGGGAAAGGGTATTTTTGTCTGTTCACCATCTTATCCCCCTTGAAACCTCGAAACTCATCCTGAAGCAAACCATGAAGAAACTCCTTCTCCTTCTCCCTCTTCTGGCCGGGATCTCCACTGCCCAGATCCGGCTCCGCAAGGGCCCCTACCTGCAAAATCCTTCCCCTACGAGCATGGTGATCATGTGGGAGACCAGCCAGCCCACGGCGAGCCTCCTCTTCTACGGGACCTCCACCCCGCCCTCCACCCAGTGGTGGAACGTGAGGAAGGTCACCATCCACGAGGCGAAGCTCCAGCACCTGAAACCCGACACCCTCTACTACTACCGGATCTCGGGATTCTCGGGGACCTTCAAGTTCCGGACGGCTCCGGCCACGGCCAGGCCCTTCCGGTTCTGTGTATACGGTGACACGAGGACCGTCCCCTCCAAGCACCACATGGTCATCATGAGCATGCTGGCGGACCACCCCGAGTTCTTCATCCACGTGGGCGACATCGTTTCCGACGGCCGTCGTTACTCGCAATGGCAATACCAGTGGCACGATCCTTCCCAGCCGCTGATCCGGACCGTCCCCGTCATCCCCTGCCTCGGCAACCACGAGAGAAACTCCCACTGGTATTTCGACTTCTTCTCGCTCCCCACGAAGAATTCCGGGACGGAGTCCTGGTACTCCTGGGACTACGCGGGAGTGCGCTTCGTCGGGATGGACAGCAACGTGAACTTCGCCCCCGGGTCCAGGCAATACAACTTCGTCTTCAAGGCCCTGGGCTCGCCGACCCCCAAGTTCAAGATCGTCTACTTCCACCATCCCACCTTCACATCGGGAGGCTCCACCTGGTCATCCATCGTGAAGAACCTCAAGAAATACATGGTGCCTCTTTTCGAGGCCCAGGGAGTGGACCTTGTCTTCATGGGCCACGAGCACAACTATGAGCGGTCCGTGAAGGCCGGGATCCAGCACGTCCTCACGGGCGGCGGCGGAGCCCCCCTCTCGAGATTCGTGGTCAACAACCGCTACGCCGTAAAGAAGGCAAAGATCTACCACCACTGCACCGTGGACGTGGCCGGCAAGATCCTGGTCTGCCGCTGCGTGAAACCCGACGGGTCGGTCTTCGATTCCTTCGTCCTGGACAAGGACCCCAACAACAACGCCCCGGCCGCGTCCCTCCACCCCTCGGGGACCGTCAAGAACCCGGTGAAGTTCGTCTTCCAGTGGTCCGATCCCGACGGCTGGACCGACCTGGATCCTTCCTCGTTCCGGATCTACCTGGGCGGGCCCCGCGGCACGGACGTGACCCTGGGCATCGCCATGTTCGCCGCCGCCGGGACTCCCTTCGCCAAGTTCGAGACCCCCGACAGCAAGACCATCCGGATCACCATCCAGGGTCTCTACTGGCCCTCCGGCACCTACTGGTGGGCCACGGAAGTCCGGGACAAGACGGGCGTTCCCACTTTTGCGGAAACCAAAGTGGTCCTTCCGTGAAAAGACGGCTCGTCCTTCTCCTTTTCCTGGCCGGCGCATGCTCGGCCCCGGAAAGAAAAGGGCTTCTTCCTCCTTCCGGCTCTAAGCCCCCCGCCCTTTCCGGGGCCGACCGGGCGGCGGCGAAGAAGGCCGGCCTGTCCCCCGCCGAGGCGGCCCGGCTGATCTCGACGCCCCTCTACCGGTTCACGCCGGCGGACCTGGACCACTTCCTGGCCTTTCTCCAGGCCCGGGAACCTTCCTTGCGAAAGAGGGTGACCACCCTGGCCCGAAAGGCCCTGGGCCAACCCTACAAGATCTACCTCCTGGGGGAGTTCCCCTTCGAGATTCTCGACCCGGATCCCCTCTTCTCGCTCACCACCAGCGACTGCGTCACCTTCGTGGAGCACATGTACGCCATGGCCCTCTCGAAGAACTGGCGCGCCTTTTTCGTGACGCTCCAGCGCATCCGCTACATGGGGGGAGAGATCGGGCTCACCACCCGCAACCATTTCACCATCCCCGACTGGGAGCCCTCCAACGCCTGGCTGGTCCGCCCCATCGACCTCCCCACATCCCCGGGAGGGAAGCGGGCCTTGCTCGTCCGCACCGGGAGGCGCCCCTTCTTCAAGAAGTGGGGCCTGGGAAAGGACTTCCCCGAAAAATCGGTCCGCACGACCTACTATACCCCCAAGGGCGTCCGGGAGATCCTGCCCTTCCTGAAGGAAGGAGACATGGTCCAGGTCATCCGCACATTCGGGGGGAAGGAAGGGTGGTGCGGCCACGTAGGGCTGGTGGGGATCGGCCCTGGAGGCACGGTGACCTTTATCAACTCCACCCGGCCCCGGGTGAAGGAAGAGCCCATCCTGGATTACATGAACCGCAACCTGAGGCTCAACCCGGCGCGGAAGGCCAAGAAGCGCCACTTCTTCCTGGGCTTCCGGTTCCTCCGCCTCCGGCAAAACCCCCTGGAGAACCTGCGGG
>JALUZX010000723.1 GCA_027011425.1 Planctomycetota bacterium | reverse complement strand
CTTCTTTTCTACCTGGCCGTGGGCGGGGCCGGGCTGGCCCTTCCTCTTGTCTTTGGAAGGTGGGAAAAGGCCCTGGCCCTGGTCCGGGGGCAAGGTCCCCTTTTTTTCCAGGCCGGTGCGGGGGCGGGCCTGGGGCTCGTCCTGGTGGCCCTCTCGCGGCTACTTGCGGCCAAGGTGAAGGCCATGAAAGAGCTGGAGGAGGTCCTGGCTTCCCTGGTGGGACGCCTGGGCTTTTTCCGGATCCTGGTCCTGGCCCTGGTTTCCGGTCCGGCCGAGGAGATGCTCTTCCGGTGCGCCCTCATGGACCTGGTGGGTCCGGTGTGGAGCACCCTGGCTTTCGCGCTCTGCCACACCGGGCCGGGGAAGAAGTTCCGGGCCTGGACCCTCATGGCGGGGGTCGTGGGAGCCCTCTTCGCCTGGATGGTCCTGGATGGCTGGGGCCTTGCGGCCGTGGCCGCCGCCCACAGCACCCTGAACTTCCTCAACCTCCTCTACCTGTCCGGCCGGGGGAAATCACCGTAGGGGCCGCCGGAGGCTGCGTCGCCGGAGGCGACGCAGGCGAACGTCGGCCCGGATTCCCCCTGGAGGTTACCGGGCGGCCAGGTCCAGGTGCGCCCAGACCAGGCGGGAGGGGTCGGGATCCTTGGCCCATTCGGTGAGAAGGATTTTCCGGGAGGGATAGAGTTTCCGGTGCACAGGCTTTTTTCTCCCGAGTTGGACCAGGATCCTTCCCTTGGCGTCGCCCAGGGGGGAGTCCGGACCGGCCAGGAGGCGGAACCTCCGGATTCCTTCCGAGGTGATCCGGACCATTCCCTCGCCGGCGACGGCTCCCTGGATCCAGGCGGTGTGGGAGACGCAGTAATCGGCGATCCGTTTTCTCTGCTGGTCCTTGGTCAGGGAGCGCCACAGCGACGCCCGGAAGGCGGGCCGCAGGGGGGCGGCGTAGCGCCGGTCCAGGCGGAGCACGGAGATCCAGGCCCTGCGCCCGGGAGCTTCGCAGGCGAAGAAGACCTTTTTCGGGGATGTGGGGCGTTTTTTCCCTTCGAGCCACTTGGAGAGTTTGGTTCCGTCCACGAAGAGGGCGTGGCCCTCCCCCTTGCGGACTTCCAGGAAGACCGCCGCCCCCAGGGCCTTCAGCCGGGCGCAGGCCTCCTTCACGTTCCAGACCAGGTAGGGGTCGTCCTTCTCCCCCACCACGGCGAAGAGGGGAAGGTCCACCAGGTTTTTGAGGAACCGGAAATTGTTCTGGTCCCGGGTCCAGGCCAGGCGTGGGCCGCCTGCCACGGCCGCCACGGCGGCGAAGGGATCGGGGCGGCGCAGGGCCACCCCCCAGGCCGCGTGGCCTCCCCTGGAGTAGCCGGCCAGGTAGACCCGGTCGGGGTCTACGGGAAGGTGGGCCAGGGCCCAGCGCCGGGCCGAGAGGAGGACCTGCCGGTCTTCCTTGGAGAAGGTCCAGGCCCTTCCCGGGACGGGGGGCTTGGGCGCCAGGACCAGGACGGGGAACTTGATCTTCTCGGCCCAGAATCGGGCGGCTTCCTTGTCCGACTGGCCCGTGGCGGAGGCGGCGAGAAGGAGGGGAACCCTGGTTCCCGGGGAGATGCCCCGGGAGATCACCAGGGTTCCGGGAGGGACGGGATGGAGGCCGGACACGAGCTTGCCTTTGAAA
>JALUZX010000722.1 GCA_027011425.1 Planctomycetota bacterium | reverse complement strand
GCGCTGGCTCGGTCTCCCGGAAGCGGCGCGCGCCGCTTCCGGGAGACCGAGCCAGCGCCCCGTGCGGGACCGGGGACAACGGGCCACCTCCTCCGGGGTTCCCCTGGCCACCACCCGCCCGCCCTTGCCGGCCGCCTCAGGGCCGAGATCGATTACATAATCGGCGGACCGGATTACACCGGGGTGGTGTTCGATCACGATCACCGTTCCCCCCCGGTCCACGAGCCTGTGGAGCACCCCGAGAAGGCGGGCCGTGTCCTCCAGGTGGAGGCCCGTGGTGGGCTCGTCCAGGATGTAGAGGGTGCCTTCCGGCGCCGGGCCGGCCAGCTCGGCGGCGAGCCTGAGCCTCTGGGCCTCTCCTCCCGAGAGGGTGTAGGAAGGCTGGCCGAGTTGGAGGTAGCCCAGTCCCACCTCTTCCAGGAGAAGAAGGACCTTGTGGATCCTCGGGTGGGCGGCGAAGAGCGGCAAGGCCTGGGAGACCTCCATCTCCAGGATCTCGGCGATGTTCTTCCCCCGCCAGGTCACCTGGAGCGTCTCCGGATCGAAGCGTTTCCCGCCGCAGACCTCGCACTTGAGCCAGACGTCGGGAAGGAAGTGCATCTGGACCTTTACGAAGCCCCTTCCCGAGCAGGCCTCGCACCGCCCTCCGGGAACGTTGGGGGAGAACCTTCTCGGGGTAAACCCTTTCACCCGGGCCGCCTCGGTGGTGGCGAAGAGGGCCCGGATGTCGCCCAGGACTCCCGTGAAGGTGGCCGGGTTGGACGAGGGCGAGGCCCCGATGGGGCTCGCGTCCACCACGCGGATCCTCCGGATCTCCTCTCCCCCCAGGACCTCTCCTTGAATCCTCTCTCCCCTCAGCCCCGGGAGGAGGGTCTCCAGGACCAGGGAGGATTTCCCCGCGCCGGAAACTCCGGTCACCACCGTCAAGGTTCCCAGCGGAAAGGAGACGTCGATCCCCTTGAGGTTGTGGGTTCTTGCACCCTTGACCCAAAGAAGGCGGCCCGTTCCCTTCCTCCGCTCTTTCGGGAGGGGAAGGGACGCGTCCCCCCTGAGCCAGCGGGCGGTGACGCTCTTTTTGGAGGCCGTCACCGCCGCCGGCGGGCCCTGGGCCACCACCCGGCCCCCGAGTCTTCCCGCCCCGGGGCCGAGATCCACCAGGTGGTCCGCCGCCCGGATGAAGGTCTCGTCGTGCTCCACCACCACCAGGGTGTTCCCCAGGTCGCGGAGTTCCCTGAGTTGGGCCAGGAGGCGGTCCGCGTCGCTGGGATGGAGCCCCACGGTGGGCTCGTCCAGGGTGTAGAGGACCCCTGTCAGCCTGTTTCCGAGCTGGGTGGCCAGGCGGATCCGGCGCGCTTCGCCCCGCGAAAGGGTCCCCATGGGCCGGTCCAGGGAGAGGTAGTCCAGGCCCACTCCGGAAAGGAAGCCCAGCCTGTTGCGGATCTCCTTCAGGGGCTCGGCCAGGACCTTTGCCTGTTCCTTCCTGAAAGAAAGGTTTTCCAGGGCATCCCGGGCCTCTTCCACCCTCAGGCCCAGGAACCCGGGGAGAGTGTAGTCCCCCACCTTGAAATTCCGGGCGATCGGATTGAGGCGGGTGCCCCCGCAGGTGGGGCACGGCCTGGGATCGAGGAGGTCCGCCAGGGCGGTCCCCTCTTCCCCCCCCTCTGCGGC
>JALUZX010000721.1 GCA_027011425.1 Planctomycetota bacterium | reverse complement strand
CCCATGAGCACCCCGAAAGAATGGGAGAAGGACGAAGGGCGCCAGGGGGAAGTCCCCTGGCACGAGGCGTTCTTCCGCTATACGGGGGACATGCTCTTCGTCCACCCCATCACGGAGGAGGGCTTGCCCGGGCTCATCCTGGACGTAAATCCCGCGGCCTGCCGGATTCTGGGATACAAAAAGGAAGAGCTCGTCGGTAAACCCGTCCTTGACTTCCTTCCCCCTGAAAGAAGGTCCAGGGGGAGGGAGGTCATCGGCCGGATCCTGGAGAAGGGACAGGCCATCTTCGATTCCGTGATGGTCTCCCGCTCGGGGGAAAGGATCCCGGTTGAAGTCAATTCCAGCGTATTTTCCTGGGAGGAACAAACGATCCTCCTCTCCGTGGTCCGCGACCTCCGTCCCTGGGAGGAAGCCCGGCGGAAGGCCAGGGAGAACGAGAAGTTCCTGGAAGACGTATTCGAGGCCATCCAGGACGGGATCAGCGTCCTGAACAAGGACTTGACCATCCTCCGGGTGAACGGGTGGATGGAAAAGATGTACGGTTTCCGCGGCCCCCTCGCCGGGAGGAAGTGCTTCGAAGTCTACCAGGAGCGCTCCAGCGTGTGCCCCTGGTGCCCCACGCTGAAGGCCATGGAGACGGGCCGCCCCCAGTGCAAGGTGGTGCCCTACCCCTTCCTGGAAGGAGGCACGGGCTGGATGGAGCTCTCCGCCTACCCTCTCAGGGACGATGAGGGCCGGATCATCGGTGTAATCGAACACGTCCGGGACGTGACGGAGAAGAGGAAGGCCGAGGAAACCCGGGACAGGCTTCTCACGGCCCTGGAACAAAGCGGAGAGATCCTGGCCCTCACCGACACCGAAGGCGTGATCCTGTATGTGAACCAGGCCTTCGAGAGGGTCACGGGGTATTCCAAGGAGGAAGCCCAGGGAAAGACCTTCCGCCTCGTGAAGAGCGGAGTCCACGACCGGGCCTTCTACGAAGAGATGTGGCGCACCCTTCTCTCGGGAAAGACCTGGAAGGGAAGATTCAAGAACAAGAGAAAGGACGGGAAACTCTACTACGAGGAGGCCGTCATCTCCCCGTTCAAGGACAAGGAGGGGAAGATCCTGGGGTTCGCCAAGGCTTCCCGGGACGTGACCCGGGAACTCGCCCTGGAAGAACGCCTCCGCCAGGCCCAGCGCCTGGAAGCGGTGGGCACCCTTGCGGGAGGGATCGCCCACGACTTCAACAACCTCCTCCTGGCCATCCTGGGGAACCTGGACATGGCCCTCCTGGCGAAACAGGAAAGGCGCAGGACTTTCCTGGAAGAAGCCAAGAAGGCCGCCCTCCGGGCTGGAGAACTCACCCGCCAGCTTCTCGCTTTCAGCCGCCGCCAGGTCCTGCGGCCCATGGACCTGAACATGAACCAGGTGGTGGAGAACCTCCTCCTCATGCTCCGCCGCCTGATCCCGGGAAACATCGAAATCGATTTCATCCCGGCCCACTCTCCAGGAACGATCCACGGCGACCCGGTCCAGATGGAACAGGTCATCATGAACCTCGTCCTCAACGCCAAGGACGCCATGCCGGATGGGGGCAAGATCACCATCGAGACCGAAAACGTGGTGATCAACGGGGACTTCTCAAGGAACCACCCATGGGCCAGGCAGGGCCGTTACCTCCTCCTT